>CAZKQM010000043.1:0-24067 GCA_964554895.1 uncultured Maribacter sp.
CCTTACTTCACAAGATTGGATAAGAACCAACAGGATAATTTGAAATCACTACATATTCTTTAACCACTTATAATTAAAATAATGAATACCTCACAATAATATTTTTTTGTGAGAATTATATTTTCGATGTAAGACCTGTTACGTATTTCGTTCCAACTGTTAAGTAAAATTAGAATTCTTTTTACGATATGAGATTTGTCTAAATCAAACAACAGAAAACAAAAATTTAAAACGCTAAGCAGATTGAAGAAAAAGAAATCTGAGTGGCAAACAAAAATTAAAACAATTACCTAATCTAAAAATTGAATAAAAATGAAAACAGTAAAATTATTAACATTAGCAGCGGTATCTCTAGGATTATTTTTAACAAGTTGTGACCCAGAAGATGGCCTTGATGGAATTGATGGCATTGACGGAATTGATGGAATTGACGGTGCCGATGGTGCTGACGGAGCAGATGGTGCAGATGGTACAGACGGCGATGATGCGACTGCATTTGTCGGTGCAGTATATGCAATGACTAATGGAAATGGACAAATAGATGGTATTGTTCAAGATCCTAATGTTATTGTAACTTATGGTAGAAATGCAGACGGAAGCTTAACTCCAATCGGACCAAGTGAAACTGGTGGTAATGGAGGAGATTTTGACGGTGGTGAAGGATTAGACCCACTTATCTCTGCATATGCTATTACCAAAACTAGAGATAATTCATTTGTTTTGGCGGTTAATGCTGGTAGTAACACAGTTTCTGCTTTAGCTATTAATTCAGATTTTTCTTTAGGTGATCCAGTAACAGTAGATACTTCTGCAGATGGGCCTAACAGTATTGATTCATACCCTGCTCCTGAGAGCATGACTGGCGTCAATAGTTTAGTTTTAGTAACTAACATATCACGTTCAGAATTTACAGCTTTAGGTGAGCCTAGACACAGAGGTACTATTGATTCTTTTTGGTTATTAGATGATGGTACGTTCCAATCTGCCGGTGCTTCTGTAGATTTAGACAACAGACCATCTGCCGTACATATTTCTCCTGACGGAGCCTATGCTATTGTAGCTTCGATTAATGCTGGCGCAGCTGGTTTAGATGAAGGTGCTACTGACAATTTAGGTACAGGTAGCACAGCAGTTGGCAACCAAGATGAAGTTGTATTATTCAGTATTACTAATGGTGCTTTAACTAGATTAGATGGTACTACCTCAACTTTAAGAGATAATGCAGAAAACAGAAACTTACCCTCTGCAATTGGTTCTCAAATTGTAGAAGGAGATGATGGTAATTTTTATGTTGTAGTTACTGAAGCTAGAGAATTTCAAGCAAATGGATTACCCCCAGCATTCCAAGCATTGCAAGATGGATCAGTATCTACTTGGAGAATTGAAGGAAACGAACTGGTTGCTGTTAATCTAGATGTAGCATCAGGAGAAAACAATACAGGTAGAACGGCATGTTGGTTAGACTTTACTTTAGATCAAAACTATTTCTTTGTATCTAATGCAATTGAAGCTGGTCTTGCATCTTATAGCTTCGATAATGGTGCAATATCATTAGTAAATCAAACTGCTGCTCAAGGTATTGGAGCAACAGGAAATACTACTGACCCAGCTGCAGCCTTTGGAACTACACAAGGATGGATTGACATGTGGATAAGTGATGATGGTCAATATCTATATCAATTATATGGTTTAGATGGCACCATTGGAGTCTTCAAAGTTTTTGGAGATCAGCTTCAATTAATTGGAGAAGAATCTGGAAATCTTCCTTCAAACAATACTCAAGGTATAGTAGCTATTTAAATATTTCTAGTGTTGTTGTTGTTAAAGCCAGAAGAGTACTTGCTCTTCTGGCTTTTTACATGTACTATTTAATCTAAATCAAAACGAACGCCTAAAGAAATATTTCTTTGCTCATTAGCAACATCTTTAAAAAGCGGATTCAAATCATACTTTGCATATAATTGTATTCCGTCAAAACCTGCGTAGGCACTTAAACCATAAATAAAATTAGAGGTATTGTAATTTCTTTTTAACTTATCTTTTACGCGTTGACCATCAGCATTATCATATTTCAGCTTTTGTCGAGTGCTTATATTAACCCCCCCATATCCACCAATACCAAACCTAAATTGCTTATGAATCGAATAGCGAATTCTATTTTTGGTTTCATGAAGTTTAGACGGTCCAAATTCAAAATGGACTGGAAAAACCAAGTTATCAGATCTAAATTTTGATTTATTCAAATTAAACTCAAATTCTTCTAATTCAGCCACTCCATCATTTACCACAAAGTATTGATTGTCTTTAATTTTTAGGCCATTAAATTGAAATGAAAATCCGTAATGTAATCGAACTGCATTTGAGTTATTAAAAACTCGAGTTCTCCAAGCCCAACCCAATTCAAAAAAACGGCTACCACCCAACTCATAGGGTGAATCTTCTAAAGATTGCCCGTCGACTAAAGTGTTATTAAACCCAATAGCCAAAACTGGATCAGAATAGGTTCTTCTATCTCGCTTTTGTGATAATCTTTTTTCATTATTTATAAATTCTATACCTAAAAGTCGATCACCATTTGCACGCTTGCCTCCCCAATTAATTTCTATTGCAGTTAAATAGTTTAAAGTGTCTAATTCTAATACCTGACCTGAATTTCGCTCTAGCAATTCAATTTGATTATTTATAATGGCTATACGGTTATCTATATTTTGTGCATGTTTTTTTGCAATACTTGCTTTGAGATTTTGCGCTTCAACCTCAGTAATTTCATTATTACTTAATTGTGCATTTATCTTTTCAATTTCTATTTTTAAAGCCTCTTTTTCTTGTTTCATTACCAGGTCTTTTGAATTTTCAAGGTTTTTTACCTTTTCCATGAATTTTTCATCCTGCCCTCTGAGGTTTTGTGTTATTAGCGTTAGTATAAGTACCAAAATAAGATTTACAATTATTTTCATATGAATTTTGATTTAAGCATCTCAAAGTACCCTTCTTTAAAAAAGAAGAGTACCGGAGACTTGATTAATGATTGATGAATTTTATTTATTGCGTTCAGCAACAGCCGTATGCACTTTCAAAAAGCCACTTTTTAATGATTCAAATATTTGATCACTAAAAGATTGATTTAATTCATCTTCTACCTCGGTTAATAATGCCATGGCATCTACCGATTGATCGTTACGAAAAAGTTTATTATTTAAAATTTCTTTTTGCGCTTGCCTCAAAAGCGAATCTACTTCAGCGTCTGTTACATTATTATTTTGTTGCTCTAATACATCTACTTGCGCCACAATCTCAAGTATTTTTGTGTTTATGATTTGCTCTGAATTGTCAAGCTTCTGTTCATGCGTTGATGAGGAACCATCTTCTTTAAAGTCTTGATTTAGCACTATTTCTGAACTAGAAATTGGCTTAATTTCTATCGTCTTATTTTTTCCAATTTTTTTGACGGGTTGATTATCTTTCAATACTTTAAAGGTATCTAATTGAACTACTTTTACATTTTTTTGTTCTCTATTTTCTAGTACTTTCTCAGCTTTTTCAACTACCTGATTTTCAACGGCATTTTTTTTATTTAAACCGCTAAATAATACAACCGAAACTATTAATAAACCAACAAAACCAGCAGCCACAGCATACCAAGTAAAACCTTTCTTTTTAGTTTTTGAACTACCTTGCAATTGCTCAGAAATTTTCATCCAAGCCTCAGCAGATGGTTTTATCTCTCGTTGCTCTAAGGTTTTTTTAATATGTTTTTCGAACTTATTCGGTACCATATCCTATACTATTTTGTTCTTTCAATTTTTTCTTCAATAAACGTCTTGCCTTAAACAATTGAGACTTTGATGTACTTTCAGAAATCTCAAGCAATTCTGCAATTTCATGATGCTTGTAGCCTTCAACAGCATACAAAACAAATACCGTTCTATATCCTTCTGGTAATGCATCAATCAGTACTTGAATATGCTCAATATCTAAATCAAGTGTTGCTGTAGGTACGCTTACTATTTGATTCGTTTCAAAAAGGGTATCATCATAGACCACAAATTGTCTTTTTCTAAGATGGCTAATACTCTCTCGAACCATAATTTTACGCATCCAACCTTCAAAACTCCCTTCAAATCGAAAACTATCTAAGTTTTTAAAAACTTTTACAAAACCGTTAATCATAGCATCTTCAGCAAAATGAAGATCTTTGATATACTGTCTGCAAACACCTAGCATTTTCGGGGCGTATTTATAATAGAGGAACTTTTGAGCCTCTTGATTCCCGGCAACTGATTTTTTAATCAGCTTCTTCTCATTTTTATAAAATGGTATAATTTGCAAAACTGTATTGGTTGTCTTCTATTAGTATAGACGAATGGTGTTTTAAAAAAGTTGCCTATTGATGAAAATTATTTTTTTCTATCAACCACGTAGTTAACCATGAGCTCAAGTGATGCTTTATAGGGAGAATCTGAGTAAGACTTTAAAACATCGAGTGCTTTGTTTCTGTAAGAAATCATTTTTTGAACAGCGTATTCTAAACCTCCACTTTCTTTGACAAAGGCAATGACCTCTTTTACTCTCTTTTTGTCCTTGTTGTGGTTTTTGATAGAGTTAATCAACCATTTTCTTTTTTCTTTTGAGCAATGATTGAGCGTAAAAATTAAGGGCAAGGTCATTTTCTGTTCTTTGATATCAATACCCGTAGGCTTACCAATCGCTTCAGAACCGTAATCAAAAAGATCATCTTTTATTTGAAAGGCCATACCGCATAGCTCACCAAACATTCTAAATGTTTCAACTTCTTTAGAATCAGGTTTCACAGAACAGGCCCCTAAACTACAGCAAGCGGCGATTAGTGTTGCTGTTTTTTGTCGAATTATATCGTAATATACAGCCTCTGTGATATCAAGTCTTCTTGCTTTATCTATTTGTAATAGTTCGCCTTCACTCATTTCTCGCACAGCCACAGAAATGATTCGCAAGAGATCAAAATCGCCATTATCGATGGATAATAACAATCCTTTTGACAATAAAAAATCTCCTACTAGAACAGCAATCTTATTTTTCCAAAGCGCATTAATTGAGAAAAAACCTCTTCGTTTGAAACTTTCATCAACTACATCATCATGAACTAAGGTTGCTGTATGAATCAGCTCAATAACAGATGCTCCGCGATATGTACGTTCATTTACCTGACCATTATTGAGTAATTTTGCCGTTAGAAAAACAAACATAGGTCGCATTTGTTTGCCCTTTCTATTCACAATGTAATAGGTTATTCTATTGAGCAGCGCAACTTTTGAAGACATAGAATCATGAAACTTTGATTCAAAAAGTTCCATTTCTTCGTGAATAGGCTGCTTTATTTGAGAAATGATTTTCAAACTAATCTTTTACTTAAAATCTAAGTCAACTACCTCAGGTCAAGCCACAAGGTATTCAAAAAGGAAAAAATACTAAAATTCGAGGCAAGCCTCAGCGTATATTACATCTCGATGATCGAGTAAATTTAAAGAAAAGAAAGCAAGTTACACTTATAAAAAAGGACTATTACTACTGGCACTTTTTCATATAATCTACCATTAAATTAACCAATAACCTCTTGTGATTTATTAGCGAGCTGACCACAGGCAGCATCTATATCTTTACCTCTAGATCTTCGAACAGTGACAATGATTCCACTTTTTTCAAGTCTATGAACATAACGGTCAATCACTTTTTTAGTAGCTTGTTTAAAATTAGGATCATCAATGGTATTGTATTCAATCAGATTTACTTTTGAAGGTGCAAACCGACAAAAATTAATCAAAGCTTCAATGTCTTTATCAGTGTCATTAATACCATCCCAAACCACATACTCATAGGTAATTCGACTCTTGGTTTTCATATACCAATATTGCAATGCACCTCTCAAATCATTTAGGGGAAATGTAGCATTAAAAGGCATTATTGAGGTTCGAACTTCATCAATTGCTGAATGTAAGGAGACAGCTAAATTAAATTTGACATTATCATCAGCCATTTTTCGAATCATTTTTGGAACCCCAGAAGTAGAGACGGTAATTCTTTTTGAAGACATGCCCAAACCTTCTGGCGATGTGATTTTTTCAATTGCTTTAATCACATTATTGTAGTTCATGAGAGGTTCACCCATACCCATAAAAACAATATTAGTTAAAGGTCTATCAAAGTAAAGGCGACTCTCATTATCTATAACAACTACCTGATCATAAATTTCATCAGGATTCAAATTTCGCATTCGTTTCAATCGTGCCGTTGCGCAAAACTTGCAATCTAAGCTACAACCAACCTGACTTGAAACACAGGCTGTTGTTCTAGTACTGGTAGGAATTAATACAGACTCAACAATCAAATTATCATGAAGTCTTACTGAATTTTTAATTGTACCATCGTTACTTCGTTGCATCAGATCAACTTTGATATGATTAATCACAAAATTTTCTTCTAATAGCTCACGAGTATTTTTTGATATATTGGTCATGACGTCAAAAGAATGGGCTGCTTTTTGCCATAGCCACTCATATACCTGATTACCACGAAATGCCTTATCACCTTGTGCAACAAAAAAGTCACGCAATTGCTCTTTGGTAAGACTTCTTATATCTTTCTTTTTTATTGACATACTTTCTAAAGAAAAAATCCTCTTGATCACATTTTACTATCAAGAGGATTTTATACAATGCTTTTAAATAGGTAAAAGCTATTCAAATTTTAGATGATGAGCATAGCATCACCATACGAATAGAATTTATATTGTTCTAAAATAGCTTCTTTATAAGCCTTGTTCATTAAATCATGACCCATGAAAGCAGACACCATCATTAATAAAGTTGATTTTGGCAGATGAAAATTGGTTATCATGGCATTTGCAATACTAAATTCATAGGGCGGAAAAATAAATTTATTAGTCCAACCATCATGTGTATTCAATGTTTGCATTGAAGAAACCGCACTTTCAAGACCGCGCATTGCCGTTGTACCCACGGCACAAATTCTACGCTTATTTGCTTTCGCATTATTCACTATCTCGGTTGCCTTTTCATCAATAATCAACTCTTCACTGTCCATTTTATGCTTAGAAAGATCTTCTACTTCAACTGGGTTGAACGTACCAAGACCTACATGTAATGTCAATTCAGCGAAATTGACGCCCTTAATTTCTAATCTTTTTAAAAGATGTTTTGAAAAATGTAGGCCTGCAGTAGGAGCTGCGACTGCCCCTTCATGTTTCGCGTAAATAGTTTGATAACGTTTTTCATCTTCTGGCTCAACATCTCTTTTAATGTACTTAGGCAAAGGTGTTTGACCTAGCTCTCTTAGTTTTCTTCTGAAATCTAGATAAGACCCATCGTAAAGAAAACGCAAAGTTCTACCACGAGACGTAGTATTATCAATAACTTCAGCTACTAAAGACTCATCATCACCAAAATATAATTTGTTACCAATTCTAATTTTTCGAGCAGGATCAACCAAAACATCCCAAAGACGTTGTTCTTCATTTAATTCTCTTAAAAGAAAAACTTCAATTCTTGCCCCAGTTTTTTCTTTATTACCGTATAATCTTGCCGGAAATACTTTGGTATTATTAATGACCATAATATCATCTTCGTCAAAATAATCGATAAGATCTTTGAACATTTTGTGCTCAATTTTACCTGTTTCGCGATGTATGACCATTAATTTTGATTCATCTCTATTTTCTGCAGGATACTCTGCCAAAAGATTATCTGGTAATTCAAAACTGAAATTTGATAGTTTCATATGATGTTTTAATTGCTTTTTAATACGGTTTTTTGCGGCTGCAAATATACGATTTGCAAATAGGCGTTGTCAAGTAAATTGCCTATTAAATAGAAACTAATGTGCAGTTAACTCAAAGTTTAGGTGTTTTAAGTCTTTCCAAAAGTCAGGATATGATTTAGAAACTACCTGAGCATCATTAATGATTATATCCTCTTTAATAGCTAAAGGAGCAAAAGCCATAGCCATTCTATGGTCATTGTAGGTATCTATTGAAACGCCAGAATTAATATTGTCACTAACACCAAGCGTTAATGTTTTATCAGTTACAGAAATTGTAGCACCCAACTTAGAAAGTTCAGTTTGCAAGGCTTCTAACCTATCTGTCTCTTTAATTTTTAAAGTATGAAGTCCGGTTAAATGGCAACTTACCCCTAAACCAAAACAAGTCACAGCTATAGTTTGTGCAATATCAGGAGCATTAGATAAATCATACCTAAAATCACTTTGAATAATATTTCTAATCTTTCTTACACTAATTTCATTGTCTTCAAAGTTAGTTTCAACACCGAATTCGGAATATATTTTCGCAAGTACACTATCGCCTTGCAGGCTATTATCTTTGTAGGCTGAAAGTTTGATTTCAGAACCCACCTCGCTTAAGGCTATAATGCTGTAGAAATAGGAAGCTGAACTCCAATCAGACTCAATTACCAATTGTTTCGAGTTTACTTGGGCTTTGGGTAATACTTTTATGATATTTTCCTCAAAAAAAGTTTCAATACCTACCTCATTCAATAATGCCAATGTCATTTTTATATAAGGTACTGAGGTAATTTTACCCACCAATTCAAGTTCGAGACCTCGCTCTAAGCTAGGAGCTGATAACAATAAAGAGGATATATATTGGCTACTAATGTTTGCCGGTAAGCTTACCTTACTTTTTACTAGTTTTTTTCCTTTTATTTTTATGGGAGGATAGCCTTCGTTCTGTTCATATTCAATATCAGCACCAAGAGTTCTTAAGGCATCAACCAAAACCCCAATCGGGCGTTCAGTCATACGTTGAGATCCTGTTAGAATAACAGCTTTATTTTTTTGAGATGCAAAGTATCCTGTTAAAAAACGCATGGCGGTACCAGCATGATGAATATCAACAATTCCTTCTGAAATTTGAAGTCCTTTTTGCATGACCTCAGCATCGTCAGAATTAGAAATATTCGTTATTGATATGTTCGGATATAAAGCCTGTAAAAGCAAGGATCGGTTTGATTCACTTTTAGAACCTGTAACTTGAATAGAAGCTTTAAAAATATTAGAATCAGGACCCGTTAGATGTATGTTCAAGGTATGGTGTGTTAAAAATAAAAGCTCAAATATAAGACTATTTGAGCTTCTCATTTTGATGATGTCGTTGATGATCGCGTTTCGCTTTTTCATCTAATTTTTCATCAAAAGCGGTTTGCAAATCAACTCCTGTTTGGTTGGCCAAACAAAGAACTACAAAAAGAACATCAGCCAATTCTTCGCCTAAATCTTTGTTTTTATCTGATTCTTTTTCAGACTGTTCGCCATATCTACGAGCAATTATTCTAGCAACCTCACCAACTTCTTCAGTCAGTTGCGCCATGTTTGTTAGCTCATTAAAATAACGTACCCCATGCTTTTTAATCCAGTCGTCAACTTTTTTTTGAGCTTTTTCTAATTCCAAAATTAATTTTTTACTAAAATAATTTGTTCAGATTCTTTAACAATGACTTGATTAAAAAACTCTTTTAAAGCTACATAATTTAGAGCTTGAATAGTTGCACGGTTTATTTCAAAGGTAACTGATAATTGAATTTTAGTTCCTGTATTACTCAAAAGATATTTGAATTTACCTAACTCATCAGGCAATGAATATGATACAGCTTTTGGCATTGACTCAACAATATAGCCTTCAGGAATAGCTATTTCAAAACCATATACATCACTATAAGAATACCCAAAATCAATTGGAAATTCTCTTTTTTCTTGTTTAAAAGGATTTTCTTTTGACCTCATAAAAAACATAGGATGTATATACATTTTATCACCTATCACATCTACAGTATCATCTGATTCAAATGAAAAATTTTCGGCCACGTAACTTTCATATACATCTTCATTTTGCAATTCATAGTTATCGATTTCAATGCCGGAAAAACTATTTTCTCTATCAGAAACTCTGGTTACTTCGTCTTTATCTTTAATGTTTTTTCTGAATTGATATGCTTTATGTTGTGTCATTCTTGACATATAATTACCGCTATAACTACCATCTTCAGCAAGATTTACTTTTATTGAATAGCGATTTCTAGATTTTGAAGGCTCAATTGAATTAATTCTAGACCAAACTTTATTGTTATTATCAATCAATAAACCACCGCCATTATAAACTTTAATGGGCATCATATTTAAATCACTGAACTCATCTGTAGCATCCATATAATAATATTTGTCATCAATTTTAGCATGAGCGATTACATAATTCATTCTTTCTAGAGTTGGAAAATAAGGTTTCGCATTTTCTTTGGTACTCAGCACGATTGGATTCGCTTTTATACCTGCATAGCGCAGCATAGCCACTAACATTAAATTTATATCGCCGGCGTTACCCTTTTTCTCTTTTAAAATTTTCTTCATGCCTTTTTGAAAATACACCCCGTCAACTCCGTTCCATTGTGTACTATTTTTTACATGCTTAAATAATTTTTTGGTTCTTTTTAATTGATCTGGCTCATTGGCGATCAAAGCATCTATATCATCATCAAAAGATTTAGTTTTATCGAGACTATTTTTATAGTCTGATGAACCACCAATATTCTTAGCCACATCACCCCAACTTTTTGAAAAATATCGGTTCGCATAGCCAGGTATTTCAATTGATAGCAGCTCAAACATAACAGCCGCCCTATAATTACTCATGTTATCAACAAATGGTTCTTCTTTTAGGGCAGGCACAAGATCAAGGTTGTATTTATACACAACCATTTCCATATTCATTCTTGCATCTCTAACTTTATCTACTTTAGGATAAAAAAACATATGCCCCTTATTGGTTCTTTTAAAATTAAACCCTTTAGGCGTTCTTATTTTTGCTTCAATTTTCTTGACCGGAATATCTCTTTGAATTTGCAAATCATCAAAATTCCAAATAAAAGGAGAAGTGATTTTATATTCAAATTCAATAATTGAACCTTCTTTGACATTTGGCATGGTAAATTTTACCTGATTGTAATTATAACTTAATTCTGACCTAAAGATTTGATCTTTTTCTAATTCCGTTTTTACAACTTTTCCATCAACCAAATTATATGTGAATGCCTTAATTTTACTAACCGTTTCATTAGAAGTTCTACCGTTGAACAAATTGATATACTCGGTAGCATAATCGAAACCATCTTTGTTATAAATTTTAATTCTTTCTTGAATTTTGGTTTCCAAATTACTATTACCATTATTTGAAAGGTAATAAGTGTCTTGGTACCTAAACAAAACTGCCGCTTCAGCATCTTTGTCATTCAAATATTCTTTTTCACTCAATTCTGCAATAGAAACATCGCCGAATTTTATCGTCTGAGCCAACCCTATCTGCACAAATAATACAGATAGAAGACTAATCTTTAATTTAATCATGAGTTTGGTTTTAAAACAACTTTAGAGGCATCAGACCTAGTTATCTGTTTCAAAAAGCTTCTGTAGTCGCTATATTCTTCTTTGGCATAACTGCCATGGTTAATTGATAATTTTCTATTTAATTTTATTTTTCCATCTTCATTACTCAGCGACAATTCATAAGTACCGTATTTAGTGTTTATAGTTACGGCATCAGGAATTGATTCAATGGTATAGCCATCAGGTATTGAAATAGTATAACTATCTTCATCAAGAAAACCACGTTGTATTTCAAATGGAAGTTTACGTTCTTTATAACGTGGTGGTGTTTTTAAAACTCTATTAAAAACATTTGGAGTAAATAATAACCTTACTCCACTTTTCGAAGCGTAGTTTCGTGCTGCTACATCAATTTCTTCAATAAACTCTACATGTTCACGCTGATTTTTAAAACTATACTTCGAGATTTCAAGATTGTTAACGTTATCCCAATAGTTTTTATAAAATTTCTTGATATTATCATCTGATTCTTTCTCTAAAAAATACTTGTCATCATACTGAATACCTTGACTTTTTCGAACTACCAAACCTTCAATACTACCTTCAGCATTCAAGGTAAAATTAGCCTCGGTTTTTTGATAGTTTTCATCATTAACATATGCTTTGGTCTTTACTAATTCGCCACCATCAGGTTTGATGACCAAAACTTTTCGATCATCAGTGAAATTACCGATAAAGCCAAACGGAACTATTTGAGAAGTTGAATCTAACCAGTAATATTTTCCTTGATATGGAATAGCTAAAATCACATGATTACCTTGTGCTAGATTAGGAAAATCGTCTTCGAAATTAATTTTTTCATCTCCGGCTTCAACATGCACATAATAAGACGCAACACCTACTGCCTTTAGTAAAGCCTTCGTATAATTAGACAAGCCTTTACAATCACCATACTTTACTTTATCAACTTCAAAAGCACTAATAGGTTGCAAGCCTCCAATACCCACTTGAACACTTATGTATCGCGTATTTTCTTGAACGTATTTAAAAATAATTTTTGCTTTTTCTAGGTCATCGGTTTCATCCTTTACTAATGACTTTGCTACATTAACAGTACTTGCTGGTAATTCATCTCTTCCTGATATCAGGTTCTTATGCATCCATTCACCTAAATCATCCCAATTGTTAATTGTTGCATTATATCCTTCATAAATAAAGTTAACAGGACGTATCATTAAATGAGGAACTATTTTATCAATACTAGGGCTATACCTTTCTCTTTTTAAGGCTGGTATATTTTGAGTTTCGTAAACTATACTACCTTCACCCGAATTATTGATTATACTGTATCCTTCAAAATTTTTCTCTTTGATTGCTGGTTTCAATTGATTATCAGCATAATTAATAGTTATTTTACTTTTTTGTGAACTAACCATATAATCTTCAGAAAAAAACCAAGAAGGTGGTAATTCTCCCGTATTATTTGTTGCAGTTTCGTAATAAAATTCTACCGTATAAGGATAGTCAATTGGGGTGTACGGATGATACTTTACCATTGAATCTGAATACAAAGTACTGCCATCAACAGCACTAGCATCTCTAAAGTCTTTTTTCTTGAATTTTTCTACTTCATTACCGAACTTATCGTATACATTTAAATAAATATCTTTAATTTTTCTACCATCATCATAACCTACATAAGCAGCTGCATCGCTATTGCCAGCCTTATTCAAAACGGTAATAATTCTTTTTCGTTGAACCATTAACTGATTCATAGAATTAATAGTAATTGTAAGTTCATGTGAACGTACAACAGCATTGGCATTCTTAGTTAAAGATTCATCAATTGTTAAAGCTGAAAAATTGTTCTGAGCAGCAGAAATAGAACTGATTAACAAGAAACTTGTTAAGATTAGTAGTCGCATTGTTTTGGTTTGGTAAGAACAAGTATAACAAATAATTGTAACTTTTCTTACAGATTTCGACTAATTACTAATTTTTCAGTTTACTGTTTATTTTTAGAATCAATTATTATGGTAACGGGACCGTCATTACAAAGGTTAACTTTCATATCTGCCCCAAAAACACCTGTTTGAACGGTTTTACCTAAATCTTTTTCAAATTGTTTTACAAAATTTTCATAATGGGGAATAGAAATATCAGGCTTTGCTGCCTTTAAATAAGAAGGTCGATTTCCTTTTTTTGTTGATGCGAATAGGGTAAATTGACTAACCACAATAGCATCTCCTTTACAATCAATCAGTGATTTGTTCATAACCCCTTCTTCATCGTTAAAAATTCGAAGGTTCACAATCTTTCTTGAAAGCCAATCAATGTCTTCTTGGGTGTCAGCGTCTTCTATACCTAATAATACAAGCATACCGTTTTGTATTGAAGCAACAACTTCATTAGCAACGGTTACACTTGCTTTCGATACCCTTTGAATTACTGCTCTCATTTGTTATCACCAAATAAATCAGTTCTGTAGTTTTGGTCATCTTCTGTCAACATCTGCACATAGCTCTTATAACGGCTCCATGAAACCTGATCTAAATCTAATGCTTCTTTTACGGCGCAATGTGGTTCATCAACATGTAGACAATTATTGAATTTACAATCAATTTTTAATTTAAAAAACTCAGGAAAATAATCACTTAATTCCTCTTTTTCCATGTCTACAATTCCGAAGCCTTTAATACCTGGGGTGTCAATAATTCGAGCGTCAAAACTTAAGTCAAACATCTCAGCAAATGTAGTCGTATGCTGACCTTGCAAATGCTGTTCTGAAATTTCAGCAGTTTTGATATTAAGATTGGGTTCAATAGCGTTTATTAAAGTAGATTTTCCAGCACCAGAATGACCAGAAAACATACTTGTCTTTTGAGTCATCAGGGTTTTAACCTTATTTACATTATGACCAGTAATAGCTGAAATTTCAATACATTCATACCCAATCTTTCTGTATAAGGCTACTAAAAATTTAATCTCTACTAATTCATTATCAGTATAGGTGTCAATTTTATTAAAAAGTAAAACTACCAGAATATCGTAGGCCTCGGCAGTTACTAAAAATCGATCTATAAAAACAGGATAAGTTTTCGGATTATTTAATGTAACCAACAAAAAAACTTGATCCAAGTTTGCTGCTATAATGTGCGTCTGCTTTGAAAGATTGACAGATTTACGTATAATATAATTCTTTCGATCCTCAATTTTAGAAATTGTACCAACGGTATCATCACCCAATTGCTCTATTTCAAATGAAACTCGATCTCCTACAGCAATAGGGTTAGTGCTTTTAATACCTTGAATACGAAATTTACCTTTTATACGACACTCGTAAAAAGAACCATCTATAGTTTTTACGGTATACCAGCTACCCGTTGATTTATAAACTACCCCCTTCATATTTTTTATTACCACACAAAGTAACAATATTACTTTAGAACATACCATTCTTTAAAAAGAAGTATCAGATAATCGAAAAACTATTGCAAAAAATCATTTTTACCCTAAAAAAAGAAAAGATCCTATAGTATCTATTTTTATGAAGCTATTCATTTTTGTACCATAGATTGAATAATTTACAAAACAACTTTCTTTTTATGCCTTTTTATAGTATCATTGAATAGTCATTAATTAAAAATTAAACCATTATGAAAATCAAAAAACTATTTTATGTTCTTTTATTTTGCGCATTTTCTAATTTCTTGAATGCACAAGAGGTAATCACTAATGAAAGTATCATACAAATGATGGAACTTGGTTTTGATGACACTATGATTATAGATAAGATTTATACTTCTGATGTGAAGTTTGATGCAACTATTGCCGGATTAGGTGCTTTGAAAAAAGCAGGAGTTTCGTCACAAGTCATGTCACTTGTCATGGAAAAATCGAAACAGAACACCAAATCTAAAACTGGAATTTATTTTGTAAATGAAGATAATGAACAAGAATTGATACAACCTGCTGTTTTTTCAGGAGCGAATAGTAATCAAGTTGCTCAAAAATTAGTTTCAGGATTTATTAATGCAAAGAAAAAAGCAAGATTACCAAGAACAAAAAGTAATAATGTTATAAAAACTAGCACTCCTGAATTCACTTTTAAATTTAACCCTGCGACTACAGAAGTTGATAACCTGCAAAGTAATCAAGGTACTCAAGCTGGTTTCTTGAATTGGTGGTTTAGAGTAGCTAGTAACCCTAATGAATTTGTTTTGGTTAAACTGACGGTTAAAGAAAAACAAAACGTTAGAGAAATCATTACCGGAAAAAGTAATTGGCTTACAAGCAACGAGGGTGTTGATCCAAAATTGGCTATAGGATTTGATATTGAAGAGGTTGAAGGAAATATTTTTAAGGTAAAACCTAATAATCTTGAACCTGGTGAATATGCATTTTTATACCAAGGTCAAGTACCTCAAGGTAGACAAAATCAATCTGTTTTTGATTTTTCAATTCAATAACCCACCTTTTTAAAAGAAACTAGAGAGCCTCATTATTATGTGGCTCTTTTTTTATTACACAGTTATGATTACATAACGAACTTTCGTTTATCACTTTTCTTTTTTTCAATACTTCTATTTTTTTTGTTTTTGAGAATTTGTTTCTAACTTATCAATTTATAACCTTCAAATACAAATAATTATGAGAAAATTACTTTTTACACTTGCCATTATTATTGCTGCAACATTAGATATGAATGCTCAACAATTTAAAGTTGTGACCAGCGTTGAATCGATTGTACCAAATGGCCTCGGAAGATCTAGAATAATAAATTCTCTTGAGGAAAAAGACCACAAAGCTTACACAAGTGTTCAAACAGAAGAAGATAATACACGAAATAAATCAAAAAGAGAAGATATACGAGTTAAAAACTTTGAGGAAACAAAACTCTTGAATTTTTACAATGTGGCAGGTATTCGTTTTCAGAACATTGCTGCAAATGATGCTTTATTAACCTCTATGATAAATAGTCATATTGCTGATGGTTGGGAGCTGGCCTTCGTAACAAGTGCAGTTGAAAGTGCAGGAAAAGGAGATGCCAATGGTATTTTTATTACCCGCTATATTTTTAAGAAATAACTTGATATTTTACCAAGAAAAAAGAGCCTCATATATTTGAGGCTCTTTTTATTCTAGATGAATATTACTACGCTTTCACAATCTTATTTTGATGATTGATTGATTCTTGGTGAATAGCTTTAAACATTTTAAGAACAAATTCTTCACTAAGTCCTTTTGTTTCACCTTCTAGAATCATCTTACCTAAGATTTCATTCCATCGATTCGATTGTAAAACCGCTACGTTTCTTGTTTTCTTTAATTGACCTATTTCATCAGCAACCTTCATTCTTTTGCCCATAGTTTCAATTAATGTATTATCAATTACATCAATTTGTGCTCTCAAACCACTTAATTGACTATTGTATTCAGCTTCAGGATCGGTTTCTTTCCTAATTTTCAAATCTTTCATTATTTGAACTAAACGATCTGGTGTTACTTGTTGTGCAGCATCGCTCCAGGCGTTATCAGGATCGTGATGGGTTTCAATCATTAAGCCATCAAAATTTAAATCTAAGGCAGTCTGTGATACATCAAAAATCATATCTCGCTTGCCTGTAATATGTGATGGATCATTAATTAATGGTAAATCAGGAAATCTGTTTTGAAATTCAATTGCCAATTGCCATTCTGGTATGTTTCTATATTTAGACTTTTCGTAGGTTGAAAATCCCCTATGAATAGCCCCCAATCTTTTGATACCTGCAGTATGCAATCTTTCAATACCACCAAGCCACAAAGCTAGATCAGGATTTACCGGATTTTTTACCAAAACAATTTTATCAGTACCTGCAAGGGCGTCAGCCAGTTCTTGCATGATAAACGGACTCACAGTTGACCGTGCACCAATCCACAATAAATCTATATCGTGTTCTAATGCCAATTCAACATGTGCCCTATTGGCTACTTCAGTAGCTGTTTTAAGACCTGTTTCTTTTTTGACTTTTTGGAGCCATTTCAAACCCAATGCACCAACGCCTTCAAAATTGCCTGGGCGTGTTCTTGGTTTCCAAATACCCGCGCGATAATAATTCACATCAGTATCTTTTAAACTATGTGCTATGCCTAACACTTGTTCTTCGGTTTCTGCACTACATGGCCCTGCTATTACTAGTGGATGATCTAAACCCATATCATCCAACCATGTTCTCATTTCTTTTGAATTCTCCATTACTCTGTTTTTAAGTGAAGGCGAAAAAGGTAAAGGGTAAAGGTTTTGAAATTTTTTACCAGTTGTGTCTTCGACTATTTATTAATATTTGTTTTTAGTTACTTCTTATTTAACGGTATTACGTTTAAAATTTTCTTAATCTTATTGGTATTATTCATTTCATTATAAATGGCCTCATAATCATCATCAAGCAACAGTTGTTTAAATGATTCAAGATTTTGAATATACTCTTCTAAGGTCTCTACTACATTCTCTTTATTTTGTTCAAAAATGGGTGTCCACATTGCAGGCGAGCTTTTTGCCAAACGCACCGTACTTTCAAAACCTGATCCTGCCATGTCAAAAATATCACGTTCATTTTTCTCTTTCTCAATAACCGTCTTTCCTAACATAAATGAACTTATGTGTGACAAATGCGATACATACGCAATGTGTTTATCATGATCCTCAGGATTCATATACCGTATGCGCATTCCCATTTTTTGAAAAAGCTCTAATGCCCTCTCTTGTAATTTAAATGCCGTTTTTTCTACTTCACAAATGATATTAGTTTTGCCTTCATATAAACCATCAATGGCTGCAGAAGGGCCTGAAAATTCAGTTCCTGCAATAGGATGACAGGCTAAATAATTTCTTCTCTTTGGATGATCTTCTAATTGCTGACAAATTAATTTTTTAGTTGAACCACCGTCAAAAACTACACAATCATCATTAACTAAATCTAGTATTTTAGGAAGCTCATTAACCATGACATCAACCGGAATAGTTACTATCACCATATCAGCCATTTTCAAGTCATCATAAGTCGCCTTTTTATCAATCAATTTTAAATCAAGGGCTTGCCTTATATGTTCTGCATTTGTATCAATACCGTACATAACTGCATCAACCTCAAGGCGCTTAATATCTTTAGCCATTGAACCTCCAATTAATCCGATACCAATTATAAATACGTTCATTTAAATAGATGTTAGATGTAAGACATAAGATTTTAGACCTATTTCTTTTTCACTATGCATTATCATATAATAATTTTTAGATTTTAAAATCTCCCGTCTCATTTCTCAAATCTCAATTCTAAAATCTATCAATTGCTTCTTGAATTTTTTCTTCAGTAACACAAAGAGAAAATCTAATATAACCTTCGCCATTGCTACCAAAAATGGTTCCTGGCGTGATAAAAATATCTTTATCATATAAAATATCATCAATGAATTTCTCAGCTGATGGCACTCCATAGGGTAGCTTCGCCCACACAAACATTCCTACTGAAGTAGTATCAAACGTACAACCTAACTTTTCAACCAATTGCAATAGTAGTTGTTTCCGTTTTGTATACACCTGATTTAAACTATCATACCATTTTTGGCTACTTTCAAGTGCTGCAATCGCTCCTTTTTGAATTCCGTAAAACATGCCCGAGTCCATATTACTTTTAACTTTCAAAATAGATTTCAAGTTTTCTTCATTGCCTAAAACCATTCCTACGCGCCATCCAGCCATATTAAAAGTTTTACTTAATGAATTCAATTCTAAAGCCACTTCTTTAGCTCCTTCTATCGCCAAAATACTGGTTGGCGCATCATTTAAAACAAAGCTATATGGGTTGTCATTGATGAGTAATATTTCATTCCGTTTTGCAAAAGCAATTAATTTTTCAAACTGTTTTTCAGTAGCAACGGCTCCTGTTGGCATGTGCGGATAACATATCCACATTAATTTTACCTTAGATAAATCTTCTTTTTCTAATGCTTCTAAATCAGGAAACCAACTGTTAGTTTCAACTAAATCATAATACAAAGGTTCAGCACCAACTAGTTTACTAACCGCCGTGTAGGTTGGATAACCGGGATTAGGGATCAATACCGCATCGCCTTCATTCAAAAAGGCCATACTAATATGCATAATACCTTCTTTTGAACCCATTAAGGGCAATATCTCAGTCATGGGGTCAGCAACCACGCCAAACTTAGATTGGTAAAATGAAGTGATTGCCTCTCGCAATTCAGGTAAACCTTGATAGCTTTGATACTGATGCGCTCCTGCATCACTAACTGCCATTTTAATGGCGGCAATAACTTCTTCAGAAGGTAGTAAATCAGGACTACCAATACCCATATTAATGATGGGGCGACCTTGAGCCATCAGCGTACGTACTTCTCTTAACTTTTTAGAGAAGTAATATTCTTGTACGGTTTTAAGACGATCAGCCGTTTGTATCATATTCTGGCATTTTTATATTCACCCAATACTTTAAAGTCTTCTGACATGATGTTCAGCAATGCTTTCGCTTTTTCAAAATTTGAATAACCGTCAAAAGTTACATCAACAAAGAAGGCATATTTCCAAGGCGATTCAATAATAGGTAGGCTTTGAATTTTTGTTAAATTCAAATTGCAATCGCTCATCACATTAAGCATAGCAGCCAAACTACCTCGTTTATGGTCAGTAATGAATCGAACTGATGCTTTATTTATTTCTTCTTTTGGAAGTTCTTTATTCTTTGTTGTTACAATAATAAATCGAGTTGCATTATTCTTAATAGTTTGTATGTCTTTTGCTACGATGTTCAACCCATATAATTCTGCCGCAACATTGGGGGCAATTGCCGCCACATCTTTCAATTGCTTCTCTTGAATTTGTTTGGCGGTCTCAGCGGTATCTACATCTTCTACTAATTTTATTGTCTGATATTTTCTAAAAAACTCTTTACACTGCAATAATGCCATAGGGTGAGAGCGCACTTCTTGTATATCTTCAATACGCTGCCCTTTTAACATCATGAGGTTATGATGAATATTCAAATAGTGTTCACCAATTATATGAAGGCCGTTATGATAAATTAAATTGTAATTAGGAATTATAGATCCTGCAATAGAATTCTCTATGGCCATGATTCCTTTATCTGCATTTTCTTTTAAAAGTTGATCTACTAAAAAATCAAAAGAAAGGCATTCAACTAATTCTATCTGATTACCAAAATAATCTTTAGCTACCTGATGATGGTTTGAGCCTTGTATACCCTGTATGGCTATTTTTAATTTCATTATTAATTTTTAAAATCCTGACGTAAAATTAATTCACACTTAATCTCAAATATTTAGAGCATAAAAAAAGTCCTGCGCTTTGCAGGACTTTTATATTATATCTAACTTGAATATACTACAACATCCCTGCTTCTTTTTTAAAGAAGAAGAAAAAATAGCTGTTATAAAAATATTGCTTCGTCATTATACACTTAAACTTTGGCTAATGTATGAATTATATTTAAAAAACTCCTTTAGGTTCAAATTATTTTTAATCTGGTTGCTTTTTAACTGATTTGTTCGGTTTGATAAAATAAGGCATTGATGACCTCATCTAAGCCTTCTTGAGCTTTAGGGTCGGTACAATTGATAAGAATGCTGAACACCATTTGTTCTTTAGGATAAACGAAAAAATTTGAATACCCACCTACCCCATTACCCACATGACCATAAAAAGTTCTACCCTGCTTATCTTCACTAACTTGCCAACCTAAACCATAATAAGTTTTATTGCCATTAATAACCTCAGAAGTTAGAAATGGTGCTAGAGTAGCGGCATTTAAAATTTTACCCTCTAAACAAGCTTGACCGAAATTTGCAATATCTTCTGAAGTCGAAAGATATCCTCCACCAGCCATTTTGAAATAGTTATTTACAGGAATTGCTTTGCGAAAACCTAACTTGTTTTTAGAGTAGAAGGTTGTTAGATTTTGCATTTTAGTGGCAAGTAGTTCTTGACTGCGATCGGCCTTACCGTCTTCAGCAAACGTATTCTTCATTACTAGCGGCTTCAAAACCTTTTCATGCACATATTTTTCAAACGGTATGCCGCTTACTTCTTGCATAGCGAGTGAAATCAGAACCCAATCAAAACTATTATACAAATAATCGGTTCCGGGTTCAAATAGCAAATCATCATGCGCAAAAACTTCGATACTTTCTTTGATGCTAAAAGGCATGTTCAACGCGTATTCTTTACCTCTATACCCTCTGATACCTGCGGTATGGCTTGCTAGTTGCCGAATGGTAAAATCATATTTTTTTTTAGGATAATAAGGTACATATGCATAGATAGAAGTATCTAAATCAATGAGACCCTCATAAACCATATGAGCTAAAGCTGCAGCCGCTATTGGTTTAGAAACACTAGCAATTCTGAAAATGGTTTTCTTTGGATCAACCTCGGTTTTATTTTCTAAATCTGCATATCCGTAGCCTTTTTGCAAAAGAACTTTACCTTCTTTTAAAACCGTTATTGAAATACCAGGCACCTTTTCTTCTGACACTAACTTATTTAGTATGGCATCAGCTTTGATGCGTCCTATTAATGAAGTATCGTTATCAGTTATTCGCTGAAAAGCGAACAAATTTTTTAAATATGTGGTTAAAGGTTTCAAAATAAGCTTCCTTAAGATCGGATAATTAATCTACAAAAATTAACCTTCCTTTAAATATTTCATTAATTTGAATTAAAGGGGGAGTTTCATAGCTAATCACATCGCCAAGACCTCGAATATCACCTTTAATTAACTGCTTCGGCCTGACTAAAATATCATTTGTTCCCCTATGGTCGACATCAACAAATTGCGCGTCTAAATCTTTAGCATCAATACGTGAATCGCCTGCTGCAATTGTGACACCAATAAATTCTGTTTCTCCTCTCAGTTTAAAATAAGCAATACCATTAACAACTATATCAATTTCAATTGAATTTAGTTCAAGATCAAATTCGCCATCTGTAGTCTCACTTTCTGAGTTAATAAAACTTTCAGAAATTAGTCTTAAACTAGGGTATTCAAGTACACCATCGCTTTCAATTTTTAAGCCCGTGCTACTTCTTATTTCATCAATATTAGGGGCCGTGACAAATACTTTTGTCAAACCATATTCTCGAATAAAATTGCAGCCATTAGTATTTTTTAACGTCAAACGATCATTGACAACATTAACTTCAATTTCATTGAATAGATTTTCGCCGGTTTCTATTTCTACTTTGGTTTCTTGACCTTCTTTTAAAACGAGACCAACATTTTCAAAAACTGTAATTTTTGTAAAATCAGGCACAGAAACTTCTTCCCTAATAAGAACTCCAGCAGTTTGAAAACAATCTGATGCAGTATCTGAATTACATGAAATCATAAAACAAGAAAACAATAAAAAAACACCCATCTGAACTTCTATGTACATCCTATTACCACCCCCTAAAGAAGAACTGAATATTTTCAAAATTTGTAAAATAGAACTCATAACTTTGAACACAATATTTTATAATCTAATTCCTATTCCGAATTCAACAGCTTCTGCTGCTGCCCCGTGTGATTTTAAACTTACAGTTGCGAAAATCTTATTTCCAAAATAACGTTTCAGGCCCATTCTATTATATACCCTTCCTTCAAAGTCAAAAGGGTAGTATACATAATATCCTAATTGACTTATAATACTTAATTTATTAATAAAAAGCTCATGCCCAACAAAGAGTCCAATCCTTTTAAAATCAGTATCAGAGGCTACATTATTTTCTGGAAAAGAAACGGACTGAAATTGTATTAATCCCTTTAAAAAATTACTAAAAAAAACATCTGCCCCTAGCTGCAATGCGCTTTTTCTACCGACCCTTTTGTCAGCATAGGCTGAAAAAATATAGAATGGAAATTGACCAGAACCAATTACATCGCTTTCATTTATACCTGATCGAAAAGCCAGATTATACTTAAAGGGTTCTGTGATTTTATTCTTTTCTTGCACTATAAAATCAGGTTCTTCTTGTTTTAAGGTATAGGTAAAACCCGCATTCAGTACCAAACTATTTGTTGATGTATTCGGTGCTCTTACATTAGCATTCGAATAGTGAATCACAGAAAGTCCTAATTTAAAACCTAATCCTTCAAAAATATTTTCTTTTTGATAATTCAACATTAAAAAAGTTGAACTAAGAAATCGTGACCCGTAGGCATTATTTCTAAAATTTTCATTTCGGTCATACGGATTGGTAGCATAAGAAATTCCTTGACCGATACGCAATTGAACATTTCGTTTTAAAAAATAAAAATTGAAATGTGCATACAAACCATAATTATCACCAAGTGTTGCGTTGTTTGAATTATGATATATTAAAGACGCCCCTAAATCAGGGTAATTATAAGCTTGTTGCCATTCTTCAGCACCATAAGTTTTTCGATTATAACCCAAAATTATACCCCTAGGATGGTTAGTAATTAAGTGATTTATATCAGGATTATGCAAAATAATTGATCCGTAATACGCACTGGTATCAAAAGAATAATACGAATTATTTTGATTTTGTTGAGCCGCCAAAAATTTAACTAAAAAAAGGACGAAAACAAGAGAAGTATATTTCATTCATGACAAAAATAAAAATATTAAGTGGATCACTACAATAGAAGTAATTCGAAGC
>CAZKQM010000044.1:0-23823 GCA_964554895.1 uncultured Maribacter sp.
CAATTTCAGTTTCGTAAATATATACTAATTCTGAAAATAAATACAGATTTAGTTTAAAAAAAGTCTTCTATTTTGTGATATGAATGAAAATACTGAAAATTTAACTTTCTAGTCGTGAAATAATTGGCCCTAGCATTTGAGCATAAAAAATGCAACTATACAGAAGAAGGCTATGCCTTGCTTTTTAACTATTCGAATAGGTTACGCGATAAATTGCATCGCCGAAATCATCTGAAATAAGCATTGACCCATCTTCAAGAAATAAAATATCAACTGGTCTACCCCATTGTTCTTGAGTTTCATGGTCAAGCCATCCTTCAATAAACGTTTCGTAAGAAGTGGCTTGTCCGGCTTCAATACGAACTAGAGAAATTTTATAGCCAACTTTTTTACTTCTATTCCAAGACCCATGCTCTGCAATAAATGCTTGATTATTATAGGTCTCAGGAAACATAGAACCAGAGGCAAATTTTACAGCTAGCGGAGCGACATGTGCACCTAGCGCTTGAACTGGTGGGACAAAATCTTCACACGGATGTTGATTTCCGAATTCAGGATCCTTAACTGTACCGCCATGACAAAACGGATAGCCAAAATGCTGCCCTATCTCAGTCAAACGATTCAATTCACATGGGGGAATATCATCGCCCATCATATCTCTACCATTATCAGTAAAATACAACTCCTTAGTTTCAGGGTGCCATGTAAAGCCTACTGTATTACGAACTCCGTTTGCCACAATTTCACGATTGCTTCCATCTGGATCCATTCGTGTGATACTGGCATATCTTTTATCAACCACGGCAGAATCACAAATATTACAAGGTGCTCCTACCGGAACATATAATTTATCATCAGGTCCGAAGGCGATATATTTCCATCCATGATGAAATTCCGTAGGATAATCATCATATACAACTTCTGGCTGCAGCGGATTCTCTAAATTACTTTCAATAGCATCATAACGCAATAACCTATTCACTTCAGCTACATAAAGCGAACCATTTCTAAAGGCAATGCCGTTTGGCACTTCTAAGGTGGAATCTAAAAGAATTACATTATCTGCTTTATAATCTTTATCACGATCCTGAATAGCATATACTTTATTCTCTGTTCGTGTACCCACGAAAAGGGTACCGTTCTCCCCCATCGCCATTGATCGGGCACCGTCAATTCCGTCTGCATATACTTCAATTGAAAATCCATCGGGCAGACTAAGCCTTTCAATAGGAAGCTCAGAAGCTACTTCTTCAAATTGCACTGCACTTTCAGCTTCTGTTTCTTTACAGGCCCAAAAACCGAGTAGGACCACAACGATTGCTATTTTTAGTAGATTTTTCATAAGTAGCTTTGTAAATGTTTTTTAAAGTAGGTAGCACTGTCTTCTGCACTTTGCATAGAATTATGCGCATAATTACCGCCCTGTTCTATGTAGTAGTAATCGAGTGCGTCTTTATTTATTTTTGATAGGATGTCAATATAATCAATAGAACCATTTCCTAATTCTGAATAATCACGGCTAACCTTATCCATGTCCTTAATATGCCACATCACATATCTTCCTGGGTTTTGCGCTATGAGTTCTGCAGGTGTTAATTTTGATGAATGGGCCACCCAATACATATCCATTTGTAATTTAACTACATCAGCATCTGTTTGAGATAATATATAGTTATAAACATTTTCGCCATCATGGTCTGCAAATTCAAAGTCGTGATTATGATAGGCAAACCCCAAACCACTTTTGGCTACCAACTCCCCCATCTTGTTGAGTTTTTCAGTTAAAAGTTTATAGCCTTCCATATTTCTATATTCTGGGGCTAACCATGGCCAGGTAATATATTTGGCACCAATGACATGCGAGCCTTCAATACATTGTTCTAGATAGTTTTGTAAAGCGCTAAAAGGCTTTGCAAAAAAACTTGAAAAATCATAATGCCCACTAGTAACCGTAAATCCTAAATCATCAATTACTTTCTTAAAGTCCGTTGCTTTTAAACCATAAAAAGTTTTATGATCGCCGTCATAGCCAAATAATTCAGCGTCTTCATATCCAAATGCACGTACCTTTTTTAAGGTATCAATGGGGTCTTTCTTCATGGCGTCGCGTACACTAAAAAGCTGTAGTCCCATTTTAAAAGATTTCTTAGACTTATGGTCTGAACATGAAAATTGAAGGGGTAATGCACTAAATGCAGCTACTGCACTTGTTTGTTTAATGAAGCTACGTCTTTTCATGGTTGGTGTATTTGACTTCATAAATATACGCTATAATTCGAATATGCTTCAGAAGTTTTTTACAAATCGATAGCTCAAAAGACCAACAATTATTAGACTGCCACCAATGAGTTGAATTCCATATATTTTTTCTCCAAAGGGATAGGCTAATAAGACAGCAAAAAAAGGAATAAGGTTCATGTACAGACTTGAGCTGGTTGATCCTATTTTAGCCACACAATAGTAAAAAGCAACGTAAGCGGCTGCAGAACCCAAGAATCCAAGAAAGAGTATACTGACCCAAAATTCATAATTTTGAGGTAGCTCTGTACGATACATTTCAGGGAATGAGACTACAAGAAAACAGAGTAATCCGAATACTATACTTAAGGTAGTAACCAAAATGGCATCTAAATGTGCGATAAATTTTGCGATAACTATTTGCGATAAAGAGAACACCAAAGCCATGGCCAAGATATAGAAATCTCCAGTTACAAATTGCACTTCCATCAAGGTCGTAAGATTTCCTTTAATGATGATTAGTACTACTCCTGAAAAGCTAAGTATTATTGCGAACCATTGTAAGGCCTTCAACCTTTGTTTTTCAAAAATATAAGCGAAAATTCCGGTAATGGCCGGCGTGGTCGCTATAATCAAAGAACCATTAACGGCACTGGTAGTTTCTAATCCTTTATTAAAAAAATAAATGGTTAGAAAAATGCCCAAAAAACCTGTTAAAAATATGTAGCCCCATTCTTTAGCACTTAATTGAATTTTAAAAAGTGAATTCTTATACTTTAAATAAAGTACAATTAGTAACGCAATAGCTGATAAAAAGAAACGCCACGTTGCTATGCCTAAGGTATTGTAATAAAGAAGGGCAACTTTAGTGAAATGAAAATTTGCAGCCCAAACTAACATAGTACAAATCAAAAGAAGAACAGGAAGCCATTTTTTCATTAAACAAATCCGAATTATCTAGATTTTAAATTACATAGATTGAAAGAATAAAGAACAATGCGAAATACATTTTGTAAACTCCTAATGCTCTTCAAGTAAAAGTTCCATCATGGCACGTGCTGAAGCTATGCCTTTAGTTTTAATAAATTCACGTGGCGTATCATCGCCAATTTCATAGGTAATTCCGGTAGCACCAAATTGACGATTAAACCATCCGCTTGAAGTTGGCCGCGTAATTTTTCCTGGACTCTCATTGATGTCCTCTAAACCTGTAGCTACCCGTATTTTTTCAAGCCACGCCTTTGTGAATTCAGGTATCTTTCGTTCAACACTTTCATGCGGAGTGTAATATACGTCACGATAAGTACTATGAAAATCTAATCCTAAAATAACATCATTTTTGTTTAAGGAGGTTTCAGAAACCATATGGTTCGTCACTTGTTCAATTTCAGGCTGATGATAATTCGCCCAATCACGGTTCAAATCAACACCACCTGTATTATGTCTAAAATGGCCCAGATCAACACCATCAGGATTCATTAAAGGATAGACCAGTAGCCGATACTTATCTAAAAAACCGTTGGTAACCCCTTCTTTAATAATAGTTTCAATAAAGGCTTTCATACATAAAAAGCCCGTGACTTCAGGTGGATGTTGGCGACTTATAATGAGTATCGCAGGTTTGTTCTGAAAATTATCTGAATTGTGAATATTCAAGTGATACAAAGAACGACCTTGTGCACTTTTACCAACAAAACTTTTAGTTACTGTTTTATGGGTAGCCATTTCATCTACCCACTGCCCTACCCGTTTATGGTCTTGTATTTCTTGAGCGGCCACCCATAAAGTGTCTTTGGTCAGTGAAAGCTTTAATACAGATTGTGTAGTGTCTCTAAGTAATTGAAACGCACTTGAGTCAATTGCTTTCCATTTTTTACCGTCTGCACTTAACTTAGGCCAGTAACGATGTTTTTGTCCGTTAGAATAGTCTAAAATCAACGATATATTCTTATTTTCTTTTGACCATATTTTAAAAGCATACCAGGGACTCGGATTAATAGGAAAGTTTTCGGCCCAGATTCTTGCTTCATAAGTGGAGTCATTGAGTTGCACCATGTCGTTTAAACGTGCTGACGGAAATTCATTCGTAGCTTCGATAGTTTCAAAAGAAAATAGTTGTTTCTTTTGCATCTGTACCGGTCTTTTGGTAGTATTAACAGGGTTTGGATAACTATGTTTGGTGGCAACCAATGATTTTGAAGGGGTGCACGAAAATTGAAGTATGCAAAGGGCAATGATAATTTTTTTCATGCAATCAAGATACCAAACAAATATGAAAGTAAAAACGGCCCTAAGACTTGAACCTAAAAAAGCCCTCAAACTTCTTGAAGTTTGAGGGCTTACATCGTTTTATGAAGCAGCTTAGTCTGTCAAATTAAATTCTGTAATTGACCCATCAGGGTGTGTAATGGTTGCCGTACCATCGCAATCTCCGTTTCCAAAATCAACGATTGTTTCAAATCCGTCTTTTACTAAGGCGATAACACCACTGCTGATAAAATCACAACTAAAGCTTGATCTTAAGGGTGTTGTAATTGAAATTTCGTAAACTTCATCGTTATTAGTAACTGTCCAATCACCTTCAATCGCGAAAGCAAAATCAAGTATTTGAGTAGTTGTAAATGATAAAGTAAAATTTCTTGAACCTATTTCTGCGAGTACTGAACCATCTGCCATGGTAATGGTCATATCGCTTTCAATATTAAATATTACTGTTTCCTCATCGTCACTTAAAACAAAGCTTCGTGTTCCATTAAGAACAATATCTC
This sequence comes from uncultured Maribacter sp., assembly GCA_964554895.1. GTDB lineage: Bacteria > Bacteroidota > Bacteroidia > Flavobacteriales > Flavobacteriaceae > Maribacter_C. The sequence goes on from CAZKQM010000044.1 coordinate 5,007, forward strand.
CTACACTAACGCCATTGTATGTTGCCGTAAAAGCAGCATCTTCGTTACCCTCTTCAAAAACTACGCTAAGCGTACCATTTAAAACTTCATCACTACCATCAACGGTACAGTTATCAAAGGTTATCGTGTAGCCATTGTCTGTAATATCAGCAATGGTACAATTTGAATTTTGGGTTGATGATTTGCCTGTTTGATTGGTTTGAAAAGCATTTATTAAATAGGCGTCAACTGTGCTAGAAAACGAATCAGTATTTAATATTAGATTTATTTCAGACGCTTCAATTCTCTGCTCTTCTTCAAAAACATCAACTTCTTCTGAGTCATCTTTGCCACAGCTCCAAATAAAAAGCAAGGCAAACGCAAAAAATAAAGGATTTTTAATTTTTTTCACAATCAAATTCATAATGATTTTTTAAGTTAATACGAGATTAAAACGTTCTTTTTATCTCATTTAGTGTTTAATATAGCTCGAAATTATGAAAAAGATTAACAAACTGTATCTGAGAAGGCGCGCTAATTTTTGAATGTGAAGTTGTATGAAAGCCCGATAATGTAGAGATTATCTTTAATAGTTTCGTTGATACTACTTTCTAATCCCCAGAAAAATGACAGACTACTCGAATCATTAAAATCGTAGACTGAACCAATGGTAATACGATATTTATCAAATCTTGAATCGGTATTTTTTTCAAAGCGTTGAAACAACTCGCCACTAACCACGGGGTCAAGAGACCACTTCTTTATTTTGTACTCAAGACTAGTTTTAAATCGAAGTCTATTAACCCTAAAACTTTCCATGCCTTCTGACAAACCCAACTCTTTTCTGCTTTGATATCGTATGCGATATCCTAATCTTAAGCGATTCGCACTGTGTTTATAGGATGCTTGAAAATGATATCGGAGTCTACTTTCAAATCCTTGAATTGCCCCCTGATTATCGTTTCGTCTTGAATAACGCAATGCAGCACCAAGTTTAAATCCTTTAAAAAGCTTTCGTTTTACCCCTATTTGTCCGAAATATTCATCAACGGCATTAAAATTTTCTTTGAGACGTAATTGACTTTTTAACTCCGTTTCCCAAACATCACTTAATTCAAAGCCCAACGCAATACCATTCCATGATGCCAAATCACGATCAGTTTGTGCCTGGGCATACACGCAGCTGGCAACACCTATAATTAAAAGAAAAGATTTGAGACGTAATCTAATCAAAACGGTTCATTAATTTTGATAATAAAATATTCGAAGATCAACAACTTGGCGCGAATAGTCTATGTTGCCAATTTTTATACTGTTAATGGTTATGCCAGTTCTTTGTTCTAAATCCGCTTTAAGAATCTCAGCATTTTCTGGAAGGATATTTTCTATATTCTCATAAACAATCTTTTTAGATACCTCATTTTTAAGCAAAATAAAGTTGTCAATGACCATGATTAAGATAACCACCACAGCGTTTGCCCCGAGAATTTCAGCATAACTCATTTTTTTATTAGCCAATGCATTGATTACTGATATGCCAATAATGACAAATAAATAGGTCATTTCTTTAATGGGGATGGTATCTGTGCGATACCGAATAATACCGAAAATAGCGAATAGACCGAGTGCCATACCCAAATCAATTTCATATTTTTTCAACGTAAAACAAAGAAAGAATACAATCGCACTTATCATAAAGTACGTAAAAAGGTAGTCTTTATTCTTGGTCTTTGGATAGTATAAAAAACGAACGATTATGGTAAGAAACAGTAGATTGATTCCAAAACGAAAAATCATTTTGTAAAAATCGTCGTCAAAGAAGGGAATCTCGAATATTTCCATTTGGCAAGGCGATTTTAAAATAATAGAAATTTAATTAGAATCGGGTTGTTTTAAAAATTGTAACCCCTACAACTTGTAATAATGTACCGCCTTATTCAGTTTCTAACTTCACGCGCACAGCATTCATACCCTTCAGGCCTTTTTCTAATTCAAAGCTTACTTTATCGTTTTCAGCAATTTCATCAATAAGACCACTGATATGCACAAAATACTTTTCTTGACCATTTGAATCAGTAATAAAACCAAAACCTTTTGAAGTATCAAAGAAAGCCACTTTACCCTTTTTGATTGGATCTTCTTCCTCCTGTTCTTCCTTCTTCGGAATACCTATAACAATACTTTCAGCATCAATTTTAACTTTCTTTGATGGGTCTGGCGGCGTATCTGTAAAGTGTCCGTTTTCATCAACGTAAACAAGCATCTCTTCAAAAGAAGCCCCTGTCTTAGCATTTGCTTGACGTTCTGCTTTTCTTTTTGCTTTTAATTCGCGCTTTTTCAAGCGTTTTTTTTCTCTTTCCTTTTTACCAAAAGTTTCTTGAGCTCTAGCCATATAGTGTCTTTCAATTTTTTTATTGAATGCCTCAAATATACAGTGTCAATGCCTTTTTAACAAGTAGATGCCTATATTTTTCAAAGCTTTAAGGTTAATACTTGACAATTAATACTATATTGGCACGTTAAATCGTATACGATATTAAAATAGCCCCATGTCAGTCAAAACCATTTTTAGAGATGAGGTACGTGAACATTTGCTGTTAGAAATGCGAAAAGGCAATCTTCAAGAAGGCCAAGTAATCAATCTAGCAGCATTAGCGCGAGAACTTTGTGTTAGCGTTACTCCTATTCGCGAAGCCTTAACACAATTACAACAAAGTCGTATTATCACGGCCATACCCAACCGAGGATTCATTATTTCAGAATTAAGCTTAAAAGAAGCTCAAGATTTGTACGATTTGGTGGCGGACCTCGAGGTCCTTGCTTTAGAGAATTCCAGCTTCGATGAAGCTTCTATTGAAAAATTGAAAAATCAGCAAAAAGTATTTAAAAATGCTGAAGATACCATTGCTCGAATTGGGGCGAAATTGGAGTTTCATCGTCTTTTGACAGAGAATTATAGCAATAGCTTAGCACAGCGTATTTTAGAGGATTTAAAGATTCGGATTTTCTTTTACGAACGTGAATTTATGGCTGATGACCTACTCTATTCAAAATCAGATAATCAACATGATGCTATAATTTCTGCTATTGCCGATGATAATGTACCTACGGCGTCTTTAGTGCTCAAAATGAATTGGATGCTGATTCTAGATTACATTCAAAAACAACTTTTAGAAGCGCTATAGGATTCGTTACTACTTCGGATTCAAGACTAATTTCTTTTTAGTAACAGATTCAATTTTCTCACGTGAATAGTAGGCCGGAAAGTATTCATTTTTAGCCCAGAGTTCAAACAGATTATCATAATACGCACTCTCAGGATTCTCTGACTGTCCCGGAGAATTAATCATTAGGGTTTTGTCCCAATCACTAAGATCCGTGATAAACTTAAAAGTACCCCCATGGGTTTGATTGTCACTATGCCCTGTAGCATTAACGGTATACCCACTTCCGCCTCGTGCTAGGGGTCCTACATCTATTTTTGGACGCAAAAGCGAATCAACAAAGGGAGACATTGCATTTCTCATTTCTGAATGCTTATACTTTGGCTGACCGTAGGTCCAGTTTCCCATGTCAGTCCCTAATTTTTTTTCAAGTTCGTTGACTGCGATTTTAAAAGTTTTTGAAAGGAATTGCTTTTTGTTCATTTTTGACCACGAAGGACCGAAAGTATCTTGATCTGTCTGCAACCAAGTAACCACTTTTTGCAACTGAAGCGAAATAAGGCCCTGAACTTCTATGGGTACAAAAGCTTTTTCAGCTTCTGCGCGCATAACACGCTCCCACATTACATAAATAGCCGCTTCTTTAGAATTTGGATTCAACTCGAAATTCCAATGTAACAGCAGGGCTTTGGCTTTTTGGGTAGTGCCTAAAGAAAATTCTAAATTGTGAAGCATTGGCGCTAATGTTTTTGCAGAAATAGATAAATAATCAGATTGTAACTCCTTCATATCATTAATGTTAAACTCTTTATTCTTACTCAATACTTCATCTATTCTTTTTCCTCGATAAGAGTCTGCCCAAACATAGTTCAGAGTCTCCATATAGTCATAACCTTCTGGGGTTACATGTTCGTTTGCTGTGGCCAAAAAGCCTTTCTTTGGATTATGTAAATTGGGTCGTTTTTCAATGGGTAAATAGCCATCCCAATCATGACTTCCATCTCCGGGCACTGGAATTAATCCACTAAAATTTGTACGGATTGGTGTAATACCAACGGCTTGCCATCCAATATTCCCCTCCTTATCTGCCCAAACCATGTTTTCCGCTGGAATATTACTATAGGTGCAAGCCTCCTTGAATTCTTCCCATGTTTTTGATTGATCCATCCGCAAAGAAGCTAAATATGGTGACCCCCCTTTTTCTAACCAAGCACACTTCACGGCATACGCCTTCTTGTTCAATGAATCGATATAGGTTACCGGGCCATGAGTGGTATATCTAAGGGTAGTCCTTACGTCAGCTGCACCTTTAACTTTGATTATATCTTGAATCTCATTCATACTAACCCATTCATCTTTGTATTTATACTGAGTAAGATTTTCAGGATTAAGGTCATAAACGTATAAGTCTTCCCCATCGGTTCTAAAAATGGTAAGTCCCCATGCACCATATTCATTATGCCCAATAGAAATTCCAGGAATTTCAGGTTCTCCACCTCCAATAACATTCCACCCAGGAGCGACTAAATGCACCATATAGCGCAAAGAGGGTAATGCAACTCTTCTATGGGGGTCGTTGGCCAATAATGGTGCACCATTTCTAGTTTTTGAACCATGAACCGCCCAGTTGTTACTACCATCATCCCATTCGGTGTCTACAATATCAGCTTTTTCAAATTGCACTCCCTGTGCATAGGCACTATGTAGCTCTAATATTTCTTTAGAAAGTAAATCTGCCTTTACCCTAGGGTCAAATTCTAGATTGGGTTCATTAGGATGAAACCACATTAATTCTTTGACCTTCTCTGCTCCTATTTTGGCGACTGCCATACCCAATTCAAGCTCTTGACTAACATTACCTTTGAGCCCCTGATGTCTTGAGATCACTACTTCTGGTGTCCATTTTTTGGGTTGAATACCCAATAATTTAAATTGTAAGGGAAGTTTTTCGGGCGTTTGATTGATTTCGTTGATATAGGCATTGACGCCATCAGTATAGGCTCGAATGATTTCTGAACCATCTGGGTGGTAGTGATTTAGTTCTTCTTCTAAATTACCACGAAATTGAAATAAACGGGTTCCTATGTCTCTTTTCAATTCATCCGGACCCAGTATTTCAGAAACTGTGCCGGTAGCCTGTCTACGCCATTTTTCAAACTGAAATAGTCGGTCTTTCGCTGCTGCATAGCCTTGAGCGAAGAAAAGATCGTGCTGATTTTGGGCATAAATATGATTTAAACCCCATTCATCTCGCAGTATTTCAACAGGTTCAGAGAGCCCTGAAACCATTAATTGTTCTTCACTTTTAGTAGTTGTTCTACATCCGATAATTAGAAATGCTGTTAAAAAGAATAATGCGAAGAAGGTGGTTTTCATAGTGTTAGATTTACGTGCCCACTAAAAATACAAAATCAATATTTTATGATAATCTATTCTGCATCAGACTTCTAAAATTTAAACATTACTTAAAATAATACTAATTATTCCAAGTCATGCAACACATTTTCTGCAGATGAAGTTACTTTTTTATACGCTTTTAAGCCCCATCTTGAAAAGATGAAAACAAAGAGAATGGTAAAACCGAAAACCAAATATCTAATTGGTGTCATTTCAATCATGAAAAAGTCTTTTCCTCCAAATATTTTAGCGAATACCGCCGAGCTTGTAAACATAATCACAAAACTGGCGTACACTCCGAATTCTTGAAGTCTTAAGAGCCTCTTCTTTGCTTTTTCAAAGCCTAAAAGTGCTTCAGTATAACTTTTATCAATAATATTAAACCTTCTAATTTGACCTAAGTACCTTAAGGTAAAAAGTGGAAGTAAGAATAAGAAGGCAATCGTAATTAACCCGCAGAGCTTTAAATACCAAGTTTCCAATTTGTTAAAGTGAAACATTATAAATAGAAAGGTTAGCAGGCAAATCAGTGCACCAGCCGTTTCATATGAAATCAATGTCCTAAATTTATTACTGTATTTCTCTTGTGTCATATTCATAATAATTTCGTTTGTTAGTTTTTTTTGTTGCTCCAATTGGTCGCTTAAATCAGACCACAGTGTTTTTATTTCCTCTATTTCCATGGGCTACGCTTTAGTGATTTGAGTCTTTAGTTTTTGTTTTATTCTTGATATTCTTGTACCTACATTAGTTGCTGTTTGGCCGGTTATTTCGGCAATCTCTTCATACTTTTTACCCTCAAGGATGAGTAATATCAGCCCCCTCTCCAAAACATTCAATTGTTTAATGTGGGCATACCGCACTTTTAACTTCTCTTCAAACTCTGTATCATAATTATTGGTTTGCTGCATGACAACCTTATCTATTGAAACAGATTGGCCTTGTCGCTTGCTTTTTTTCAATCTTGTTAAAGCAGTGTTTAGGGCGATACGATACATCCAAGTGCTAAATTTAGATTCTGATCTAAACGAATCGAATGATTTCCATAATTGATACACTACTTCTTGATACAAATCTTTTTGATCATCAAGTGTATCTGTATAAAGCGTGGTAATTTTAAAGATTACCCCTTCATTTTGTTTAATTATGCGAACAAACTCTTGTTCTTTTTGCATACCTGATTTCTCGGTTTATGGTATTAGTAACTCGTATCTTTAATTTGTCACACTTTTCTAGTGATTATTTTTTGAAATGGATGATTTGTTGAATAAACGTTTGAAACTGTCATTCATCGAATTAGTATAACAATCGGAATTTCTTTTCGTTTTCCAATAGAATTAAACCTAGAAAAATGGGATTCCTTTCAAAAGAAATAGAACTTTTAGCAAATAGAAAAAGTAACACGAGTAAGTCTTTAATCAAAAAACACTACTCCTGTGGTATTTTTCAAGATTACGGACATGAAAACCATAATACGTCAATAAAGCGAGAGTAAGTCTTTAAGTTCTTGGCACTAATCTTCAGAGAGAAGTGATTTATATCTATCGTAGAATAAACTTTATTGCAGTTTGAAGCGGCATACTTCTTTGTTGACCAATAATCTGTGTAAAGAATTTTAGCTTTGGCGAGTAGATTTTTAGTAACTATTCGTCTTAACTCAGGCTTATAGTTTTCAAAACTAGCTTCTTAATAAATTTTGATACGCTTCCCATGTATCGATGTCAAGTTCTTTGCCCTCAGCATTTAAAATAAAAGGGTCATTAGTCTTGATAATTTTCCGTGCACCAAAATCTTTATTTAGCTTCATTAAATCATCAAAATGAATAGCATCAAAGTAAGCAGGTACTCCAGCACTGTCATTGTAAGCCGTTGCGATAATTGTTGAATTTGTATTTTCTCTTTGGGCAATAAGTTTCTTTAGATAGCTTGAATCAATTAAGGGTTGATCCACTAAAATCACTAATACCCCTTTGTATCTATTTGGTAATGCATTCAAATGCCGTACACCTGCCATAATAGAACTACCCATACCCTGCTGCCATTCATGGTTCTCAACAATAGTTACAGTTTCTTTAGCAATAGCATTTTTAATAGTTTCAATATGTGCGCCTAAAACAACAAAAATATCTTTAAAACCTGCATTTTTTGCTTGGGCTATACTATTGCCTAAAAGGCTAGTGTTCTGCCACGCCAAGAGCTGTTTTATTTTAGCTCCCATACGACGCGATTCACCTGCTGCAAGTATTAAAAGTGCTGTATCATGATTTTCTTTCATCCTTAGGCAAACTACAAAAACTTAACAATGTTTAACAGAAAAATCGTGTTGCCTTATAATTAAAAAGAATTTTAACCGTTTTTATGTTGGACTACAATACTCAAGAAAATGAAATTTCACTCCAGACTATTTTTTATTTTATTAACAACAGTTTTTCTAGTTTCATGTGGAAATGCTGATGATGACGTTAATTTTAATTTGAATACAGGTGCGCTTGGAATGGGTATACCGGTTGATGATTGTCTAAATTTAGATCAAAGTAATCTTATACTTTCAATTCAAGAACAATTCACAACACTACCCGGTAAAGTTTCTATACTTTTTAAGGTTAGTGATTTACAAGGCAATCCTGTAGCAGGTTTGCAAGCAGATCAGTTTACTATTTATGAGCAAGGTCGAAACGATGCTTGTTTCAATACCATCTCGGCATCGGAGTCCTTTGCAAGAATTTCATCAAATTCACAGGTATTTACATCAAATACCATTCTTGTACTTGATTTGAGTAATAGTGTACTGAGCAATAGTCTTGATGAATTAAAATCAGCTAGTGTTAGTTTTATTAATAATGTGATGCCGCTAGAAACTGATGAGTCATTCCGTATGGCAATATATTGGTTTGATGGCGAAGATAGGTTGCATTTGCTGAATCCTATTACCTCTGATCGATCAGAATTAACAAGAGCCGTTAATACCATCGATACTGATATCAGTGATGACCCCTCCACTGATTTGTATGGCGCTGTTATAAAATCGACTGACATTGTTACAGAATTATTGAATGCAAGCACGGAAGATGATAAAATTGGTGCTGCTTCTGTTGTGATTTTTACGGATGGAACAGACCAAGCTTCTCGATTCTCTGAAAGTGAAGCACAGCAAAAGGTAGACGAGGCTGCGGCTAATATTTCTTTCTTTACGATAGGCTTAGGAAGCGAAATAGATGAACGCGTACTCACTAACCTGGGTAAGACCTTTAGTGTCTTTGCTGGCGATAAGAATGATTTAGAGAATACTTTTAATGATATTTCATTACGTATAACAGATAGTGCCAATAGTTTTTATCTTTTTGAATACTGTAGTCCTAAGCGAGATGGTAGCGGCGAAAACAACCTAGCTATTCAGGTGATTAATGCGAACGGACAAGGGGCTGTGCAGACTTCTTTTGACGCAACAGGTTTTGAAGCTGGTTGTGAATAATTGTAAAATACTACTTTAAACCGAACATATTTCCGTTCATCGATAATCTTTCTCTTCAGCGAATTTTTTAGTTTTTCAGCCAAAGAACTTGGCGAAAACTCTTTATTGGTTGTTACTTTGTTAGTCCCTTAAGTCTACATATCGAAACCTACATTCATAGCTATGTTAGCATAGTACGAACGTCCGCGTGAACACCGGACACTAAAATTGAAAATGATGAATGTATTAAACGGAATTATCCAAAACAGTGCTTTAAAAGGAATGCCAATCTGGGCAAAAGCCATAAGCATTACACTACTTACACTAATTGTAGCTGTCTTAATTTTTGCAACTGTAATGTTAATGATTTACGGTCCTGACATGAACATCCGTTACGGATATTAATGTTTCGCTTAGCCAAGCGATTCCTATGCTAATACAACCACCAAAAATATTAGCTGTTCCAATGCGCTATTGATTTAGTTTCGCATTGCCCAACAGCTGAAAAAAACCCTGCCTTTTTAACCAAGGCAGGGTTTTGTTTTTTATAAATTACATCATATTCTTCAATAGTATTAACATTTCTAGTTTTACAACTATCAAAAATTAGCTGCTATACAGGTTACCATAATTCCTTTTAAGTTGTACAATTGGCTTGTATCCTACTAAATTTCAGAGCCAAATTGCAATTTAGTTTTAATATTCATTTAAATTTACAATGAATCATAAGCTCCTTTAATTTTGAAACTATTCAAACGTATTTCCCTTCTTTTATTAATCCTTTTAAGTTTGGCTGTTTATTTCAATTACCCAAAATTGAATATGATTTCAGGCTACGCGTCTAAAAATTTAGCTTCAACTGTTTATATAGCTGATCGAACTCAAGAATCAGTAATTGAACAAGATAACAATGTGCCTTTAGTAAAGATTGCTGATGAAAAATACAATGTAACCAATGCTATGGCAGTGGCTGATGTATATGGACTCATGGAGCGCGAAACCGTCTGCAGAGACGGCTTAGGTTGCGTTTTGATTAATGATTCATATGATAAAAACAAAGTTTTATTAAAACCGAAACGAAACCGACTTGAAAATGATTTAACCTATCCGTACGGAAATCAAAAAAGCAAAGACACCCTTTTTCAAAACATTGATTACCAACAATTAAAAGCTGCTATAGCCAGTGCTTTTAAAGACAATACTATGCAAAAAACCCGGACCGTATTGGTGCTTTATAAAGGGCAATTAGTTGGCGAACAGTACAGTGAAGGTTTTACTGCTAACACACCGGTTTTAGGTTGGTCTATGACCAAAAGTATTCTTGCTACTTTATACGGTATTCTTGAATACCATGATAAGATTGATATGAACTATCAACCATTTGAAACTTTAGATTTGAATGATGCCTTAAATTCAACAGAAAAGAATGCGATTACCTTAGATGCCTTACTCAGAATGTCAAGTGGCTTAGCTTGGGAAGAAGATTACACCGCTATATCAGATGTAACAGAAATGTTGTTTTTAGATGCAAATATGACTCATAAGCAAGCCCTGCAAGAGGTTCTAGCAAAACCTGGAGAAATATGGAACTATTCTTCAGGAACGTCTAATCTACTATCAGGAATCTTAAGAAAACAATTTAAAACTCATCAAGAATATTTAGATTTTCCGTACGCCGCTTTAATTGATAAGATTGGCATGCATTCAATGCTTATCGAAACTGATATGGAAGGAAATTATGTGGGATCATCTTACGGATGGGCATCAACTCGTGATTGGGCGAAATTCGGACTTTTACATTTGAATAAAGGGAATTGGAATGGAGAACAAATTTTTGCTCCCCAATGGATTGATTATATCACAAAACCCACCCCTAATTCAAATGGCACCTATGGGGCCCATTGGTGGTTGAATGCAGAAGGTAAATATCCTGATGTACCCAAAGATTTATACTCCGCCAATGGTTTTCAAGGACAGCGTGTATTCATAATCCCTTCAAAAGAACTCGTAATTGTAAGAACAGGCCTCGCTGAACCGCCTTATTTTGATGTAAACAACTTTTTAAAAGAGGTAATGGCTGCTATTGACTAATTCAATCTTCAACATTTTTAAGAATAAAATCAAATAAGGTGTCATGATATTCATCTCCACCTACTTTAGATAAATTAGTATGTAGGCCTCCCTTAATAGGATACCATATTTTGTTTTTTGATTTTAGACCTTCAAACAATGCTTTTCCATACTCAACTTTGATATGTTTATCAGCAGTGCCATGAGCTATAAACATAGGTTGTTCAATATGCCTAACCGCATCAATTGGTCTTACTTCATCTGGATTGAAATTTGCAATTTGAGCCGCACGATTCAAGGCGTAGTCCGTTAAAGCCTTAATTCCTATGCCTTTAAGAATACGTTTTTTATAATCATAGGTAATTGTATGAAGGTCAGTAAATGTACTTTCAATGATTCCGAATTCTAATCGAGGTTCAATCGCCAAAGTTTGAATAGCAATAGCACCACCAAGTGAATTACCCCATATACCAACTGGCAAGTTTGGGTATTCAAGTTTAATCAAATCAACTATTTGACGAATATCATTTTTTTCATGATAGCCATAGGTACAGTAGTCGCCTGAACTCTCGCCATGAGCTCTTCCATCAAAAAGATAGGATGAAATACCTATGTCAGCGAGTTGCGCTGATAAGGCCAGAAAATGTTCTTTACAACCACCAACCCCATGCACTAAAATCATTACGCCTTTAGTATCATTAGTTTTTGCAAAAGTATGATAGCCTTTCAAAGTAAAACTATCAGCAGTACTAACAGTAACTTCGTTAAATCGAACATTATATTTTGAAGGAGTAACTTCTAAATGCTTCTTATAAGGTTTGATAATTGCGTAAGGAGCTATAAAGTGAGTTCCTATGCATCCTAAAATGCCAGAAACTATTACAAAACCTAGTATGAATACCTTTATCTTTTTACGCATTGATTTTTTCAATAAGTATGATCTTTCCTAAAAGTGTTACAAAGGTTCATTAAATAGCTAATAGTAGAACCCTATTGAACTAGAATCACTTTTTAAGAATTTTTGTCTCGTTGAACTGCCAACTTTCGGGTTAACCAGCACCTACACGAAAGCCGTTTCAGCCCAATGATATTGGGCAAATAACAAGATTTTAATCGTTCACCACAAAATCAGCTTATCTGACAACAATAATTATTGGTTTGTGGCATTTGGTGGTAAGTTTACACTGTAATTAATAACGAAATATAATTTTTCATTTTCATATAGTGTTCTCAATGAAAGGGCTTGGTTTAACTACCAGGCCCTTTCTAGTTTATAACAATTTTATGGTCATTCCTACGGAGACAGGAATCTAAAGTTTTAACTCCTTATTTCTGACCAAACAATAACAATAAGGATTGTTTTGATTATAAAAACTGTTGAGTCGAGCGGAGTCGAGACCCTACCTGTCTTTAATCATTACGGAATCCATTTGTCTTTACCGAAGTCCGGTTTCCTTTTTTCAAGAAAGGCATTTCTACCTTCTTTAGCTTCTTCAGTACCATATGCCAAGCGGGTTGCTTCGCCTGCAAATACTTGTTGCCCTACCATACCGTCATCTGTTAAATTCATGGCGAATTTCAGCATCTTAATTGAGGTTGGCGATTTCTCTAATACTTCTTGCGCCCATTTATAGGCAGTTGCTTCTAATTCTTCATGAGGTACTACGGCATTTACCATTCCCATCTCATAAGCTTCTTGCGCTGAATAGTTACGCCCTAAGAAAAATATTTCTCTCGCTTTTTTCTGCCCCACCATTTTGGCCAAATAGGCTGAACCATAACCTGCATCAAAGCTGGTTACATCGGCATCAGTTTGTTTGAAAATGGCATGTTCTTTACTAGCTAAAGTCATATCGCAAACTACGTGCAAACTATGTCCGCCACCTACAGCCCAGCCAGGCACAACAGCGATAACCACTTTGGGCATAAACCGAATTTGACGTTGCACTTCTAAAATGTTCAAACGATGCATGCCATCCTCACCTACGTAACCTTGTTCTCCCCTCGCCTTTTGATCACCCCCACTACAAAAAGAATAGACTCCGTCTTTGGTTGACGGACCCTCTGCTGACAGTAGTACTACGCCTATAGAAGTGTCTTCTTGGGCATCATAAAAGGCTTTATATAGTTCACTTGTGGTATTTGGTCTAAAAGCATTACGCACATTAGGTCTGTTGAAGGCAATACGGGCAACACCATCACTTTTTTGATAGGTTATATCTTTAAATTCTATGGCTGTTTTCCAATTAGCGATTTTCATATTTGTTATTTATGAATGCAAAGATAAAGGTTCTTTTAAATGAGATTGATAATTTATGATTGAGAAACTATTTTTAAACAATCGTATGGTACAACAATAAATACATAAATTTCTTTATTAAATTTAAGCAAACCAAAAAACTATCTTAGAACTAACGAAAATTCAAATCAAGAAGAAGTACTTGATTTGATTAGCTCTGAGATAAATTGACAATTTGATAATAGAGATATCGAAGCTGAAGCGTTAAGTAGTCGAAACGGTTCCTGTGCAAGTGCATTGGCTACAAATAGGGCAAGATGTAAAAGGAGAGATGCAGTGGGCGCAGGGTCTTAGATGCTTCAGGTCTCATTTCATTTGGTTGGGGTGCAGCTATTGGCGTTGCATAATATTTGGCTACTGGATTACAGTGTTATGACAATGCTTGGACTGATTATGAAAGTTGTATGGTACAATAAACTATAAAAATTATGAAAAAAAGTGACCTAATTTACATACCTGTCATTCTATATTTTCTCATTCAATCATTTGATAAGGATGATGATTACCTTATAGTTCAGTATTTATTGGTAGGAATAGTGATTATTGCTTTGATTGTAACTTTAATAAAAAGGTTTAAAAAAAATTCTTCTTAACTAAGATAAAACATCAACATACAGTATATAAAAATAGCAGTTTAGAGCTAAAAGAATTTAGTTCTCTTCTGCTATCTTTTTTAATTGAAATAATTTAAAAAAACCTACTACTTTTCCTATTCACGAACTTTTATCGAAGTCTTATCCATTTTCTACAGTGTAACATTCTCGATCCAAACAGATTTAAATAAAAGCAATTGAACCTTAAAATTCTTATTTCTAAACTTACCTATTCTTCTCCTCTATCCATTTAGAGAGGTATTTGCTACTGGCAGTAGTTTGTTGTTGTAGCATCGCACCCATAAAGTTTTTAGCACGGTGTTTCTTAATGTTTTGACCGATGCAGCCCAGTTGTGATGTGAATTGGGGAGTCCATTTTTCTTTTGAAAACAATTCGTTGCTAATTTGAACACCATTTTTTTGTGCTGCCTGCCATTTTCCTTTGTTCGTATGTAAGTCAATCGCGGCCAGAGCTATAGCTTCAGCCGTATTTTCTATGGCGCCACTCCATTCTAAGTCGTTGAGCATACCCTCTGCCCCTATTGGTGTTGTAACACTAGGCGTACCGTTCTGCATGGCAGTGATGAGCTTTCCTTTAAGTCCCGCACCAAAGCGTAGGGGTACTAAATTAATTTTAGCTTCCTGCATTGCTTGATTAGCATCTGCCACCCAACCATGAACTAGAAACCCTTTTTTTGGTTGATGCATTTGTTGAATATGCACTGGCATATATGCTCCGTAAATCCTCAATTGGGCTTTTGGTAAAGCTTTTCTAATAGTTGGCCATATTTTCGTTTTTAACCAGACTATGGCATCGACATTCGGGGCATGTTTTCCGTTACCTATGAAAATGAAATCTTGACGGTTTTCAAAGGAATTCCAGTTGTTTATAGTTTCCTCAGAAAGTGGTTCTAAAAGAAATGGTAAATAGCATAAAATAGCTTCATCTATTCCAATTATATCTTTTAACAAATACATTTCATAAGATGATATAACAAGCGTCAAATCAGATCGATAAATACTGGAAATTTCTCTTTTTGTAATTTCTTCTGATAACCATAAGTCGGTACTAAATTCACTTTTTGATTTAAAAGCTTTTTCACGTGTTTTGCGTAGCGAATGGAGATCTTCGGTATCTAAAATTCGAATCGCATTAGGGACTGATTCCGCAACACGCCAACCAAATTGTTCTTCGCTTAAAAAGCGATCAAATAACACCATATCAGGCTTCAATTTTGAAATGAATAAATCAAAACTCGAATGATTTAATTGAATGTGAACTTTTTCAAAATTCGGTGCAGTTAAGGAATGTTGCGATTCTGAAGCTGTACTTGCTATTGTAATTTGATACGCTTGTTTTTCAAAACACTGAATGAGTTGTAACATTCGCCCTCCTGCCGCAGTAGTATTGGGTTCAGGCCAAACCTGAGCGATAATTAAAAGCTTCTTTTGCATTCGTAAACTATTAGAAAGCAACCGATTTTAGCAAATAAACTACATTTTAGCTGCAAACTTCTGAGAGATACTAGAACGTAGTTTACGTTCATAGTCTTCTTCGAGCCATTCTTTGTAGTTCTTCGTATTATTCATAATACAATACGAGTATTGCTTGACCCGAAACTGTATTTCTTCTTTCAGTTTTTTAGCCAATATTCGTGCATCAAAAACATCTTCAGCATTTTCAACACAAATGTTTGCGTGCTGCTCTATACTGCGCTCTAGTACGGTTTTTGATTTTAAACCCTGAGCAAATATCTTTTTATATTCCTCTTTTACATTGAACTCTATATTTTCTGACTTGGCAAATTCTTTACGCAATGCATCGGGCATTTCATAAACAAATTCACGTTCAATATCTTCGTCATTTTTGATGTTTTCAAGAAAGAAATCAGGAAAATGAAAAATTTCTTGCCAATCAATAGGAGCGCTCCACATACCAAAACGTGCGACATTATTTCCTAAATCAATAACTGAAAACTCGCTTTTATTGGGCAATACCCTAGAGCCTCTACCAATCATTTGAAAATATAAAGTCAAAGACCTAGTAGCTCTATTTAGCATAATAGTTTCTACGGTTGGCTCATCAAAACCAGTGGTTAATATACTTACTGATGTTAAAATCGCATCAGGTGTATTTGAAAACCAATCGAGAATTTCACGCCGTTCTGTTGCATTATTTTTATTATCTAAATGCCGAATATTATAACCCGCCTTTTTAAAGGTTTCATACACATATAATGAGGTGTTGATACCATTATTAAAAATCAAGGTTTTTGTTCCTTTCGCAATCTCATTATAAGCTGTTAGTAATTTACCCAACATACTTTGATTGCCGTAAAGTTCGTCAGAAGACTTAACCGTATAATCGCCGCTAATACCTAATTTCAGGCTTTGAAGACTCACATCATAATTATACATATTCGCTTTGGCTAAGAATTTTTTCTTAATCAAAGCCTCAATTGATTCGCCAACTATCAGTTTTTGATAGTTGTCTTTCATAGGTAATTTGATATTTGAACTTAAAGGTGTGGCAGTAACTCCTAGAATAACGGAGTGCTCAAAATATTTAAATAATTTTCTAAAAGAATTATAGTGTGCTTCATCAATGATGACCAGACCAATATTATTAATTTCAACCTTTTCTTCTTGTAATCTATTGTTCAAAGTTTCAACCATGGCCACAAAGCACATGAATTCATCTTGGTCTTTCAACTCTTTAACCTCACTATTAATAATCTTGTTATTAACCCCAAAACCAGTGAGCATTTTTGAAGTTTGAACACTCAACTCAATGCGATGCGTCAACACCACCACTTTCTTTTTGTTCTTTTCAATATAACGTTTGGCAATCTCAGAAAACACAACGGTTTTACCACCACCCGTAGGCAACTGGTATAAAATATTAGCAGTATCATCTGATTCTTCAAGACATTTGAAGATGGTGTTAAGATCTTCTAATTGATAATCGTAAAGTTTCTTTTCAATTTTGTCTTTTTGTATCTCCAATTTCGGGCTATTAGGATTATATCAAAATCTTAATTCTTGCAATCTTGCAAAACTAATTGATTTTTAGGGGTACAAAAAATTCTAACTGAAAAAATATGAATTAAGTTTAATACCCACTTTTGAAAGAGACCAGATGAAGTAATTCTTTATTGGCTTTCATTCTTTTATAATTTTCTATGATTTGAGGAACAACAGAATGGGTATCAGAGACGCTAGCACAATGCGGAGTGATATTTATTTTTTCATGTTTCCAAAAGGGATGATTTTCAGGTAACGGTTCTTCATGAAAAACATCAAGGCATGCCCCTGATAAATGACCTTTATCAATCATATCAATAAGATCTTGATCTGCAAGATGTCCACCACGAGCTACATTAATTATATACGAACCTTTGGGTAATTTTTTAAAAAGTGTTTTATTTAATATGCCTTTGGTTTGCGGCGTCAAGGGCAGTAAACAAACTAGTATTTCTGTGGTAGCTAAAAAAGCATCTAACTCTTGCTGACCTACAAAACTGTTTACATGGGGTAGTGATTTTTTTGAATTTGACCAGCCTTGTGTTTGGAATCCGAATGTGACCAAATCTTTAGCTAAGGCTTGTCCTAAAGTTCCTAAACCTAATATACCAACCCTAAAATCAGCAATACGACGATACCCTAACGGATTCCATATTGAATTGATTTGATCGATATTATAGCGATTAAAATTTTTTAAATACGAAAATATTGCTCCGGTTACGTATTCAGACATATCACTAGCGAGAACGTCATCAACTACCCTAGTTATCGGGATATCTTTAGGAAGGTCTGGGTCTTCAAAAATAAAATCAACCCCTGCTCCACCTGAGGCAATATATTTTAAATTTTTATAAGGTTTTAAACTCCCTTCTGGATGTTTCCAAACTAAGGCAACATCAATTTCATCGTGAGAGTGTTCCTCTAGATAACTATACACTTTTATTTCAGGATTTGCCTTCGTTAAGGCATTTTTCCAAAGTTCAATTTTATGGTCTTGTCGTATAATTACAATGCTCATTTTTGTTGTTCGTTGCTAGTTATTGGTTAATCATATTTCAAGCAATTCAATGAATTACTTAATTAATATTACTTCCCCCATTACATCAATCTAAAACATCAAGAGCTCGAGAAAAATCTTCTTCAAACGGCCATTCATTTTCTTGGGTAAATAGATACACTTTAATAATTCTGTCTTTATATTCAGCAAGCAATCCGTTGATTGATACAAAATGTGATGCCTGGGTAAAAGAGTTCAAAAAACTTTTATAAAATGAATCGGGCACATTACGTTCTACTGAAAAACTTTGCGCAATTTCAATATTATAAATCATTAAGTCGGCAATCAAATTAGGATCCACACCTAATTTAATGAAATGCTTGATAAATTTTTGAGCAACCGATCGCCTTGCTTTTGGTTTTCTTCTTTTTACTGGGTAATATTCATTTGAAATACGAAGTTTTGCATTTTGAATTAGTTTGTCTTCTTTAGGATTAAAAGCAAAATCATAGAACTCTTTTACTACCGGAAATCTTTCATACAAATCGATTAACTGACTTTCGAGTTCCTTTCGTTTTAATTCTTTAATATATTTCTGAAGATTTCTTTTGCTCATATTAGAATTACTATTTACCAAAAATAAACTTTGTCAATGAGAATACAGGTTGACTGTGAATATTCTTAAGATTATAACAAATTATGTATAAGTTCTTCTTAATCCCCTTGCAAAAGACACTATTTAGATGTATTATGAGGTCTTGTTCAACTAATAAACCATTACAACTATATGAGGCAACTAAAGATTATCAAGCAGGTAACCAATAGAGAATCAAAATCATTGGA
>CAZKQM010000045.1:0-23783 GCA_964554895.1 uncultured Maribacter sp.
AGAACAATAAATTCTCAATAATCTGCCTTAGAATTTTTTTAAATGTAAGATTACTTTGAGAAGTAATATTTCATTACGAAAAGGTGTTTTTATTTCATTTAGGAGAGGTTTTTATTTCATATAGTTTTTGATTCATTTTTCGGCAACCAATCTGGTTAACCAATTTGGTTGACCAAATATATGTTATACTGACGTTAAAAAAAAATGAATCTTCGCCTTAAATGTTAAAATTTTTTGGAAAACCGTGGATTATTCAAGGTCTGTACATTACGCTATACAGAAAACAGACTTCAATTGAAGAAATTATATCATAAAATATAGCACTGTATTAATGTTTACCTAATCGAAACAATACATTAGTCGGATTATTTCTGTATTGACTATATTAACAATCAAAGAGCCCCAGTTTTAGCATGAACTAAAAACTGGGGCTTCTTTGTTATTTAAATTGATGTACTACTTACCTATCAAACCTTAAAAAGGATTTTGAGTAAGATTAGGATTTCTTTGAAGTTCATCAAAAGGAATCGGCATTAGATAATCAATATCACTGAAATTTGCCTTTTCACCTTCAAATCCAGATGCTGAATACACATCGTTACCCATTCTTCTTCTTGCAATATCATACCATCTTTTACCTTCAAAAGCCAATTCAATTCTTCTTTCTTCTAACACATCAGCAACAGTTACCGTTCCCGTTAAATCAGCAGGGACAGCACTTGGTGCCACAACTACAGCAACATCTGCACCTGTTTTAGTTTCTCCACCAGCTCTAGCTCTAGCTCTTACTTGATTAATATAATCTAAGGCTGCTGCGTTATTACCTATTTCGACAGCTGCTTCAGCAGCAATCAATAATACTTCAGCAAACCGAATCTGTGACATATTATGACTGGTAGCTCTTGCATTACCTCTATCAAATGATCCAGGGAATCTACCATATTTTGCAATATATGGCATGTTACCTGCATGCTCGTGACCACTAATAGTAAATTGAGAAAACGGAACTACCGTACCACCTATACTAGCTTCTTCTTCAAAACTAACTGTTCTTCTGTAATCAGCTGGATCAAAACTCTCATATACCGCTAGCACAGGAACCGCTACAGACCAACCGCCACCTTCATTTCGATCATCGCCTCTAATACCAGTCATCGGAGCAATTTGATCATAGGCATTGTCAGGTGCTTCAAAATTGTTATAATCTAAAGCGAAAATGGGTTCAGGAGAACCATCAATAACCTCAGCATTAAAAAGATTTTGAAAATTTGAATCTAAAGCTAAACCATAAGTACCCGCATTATTAATAACCTCAGTAGCCTCATCAAAAGCAGCTTGCCAGTTACCAAGCGTTAAATTAACCAAGGCTATATACGAACTAGCAGCAGCTTTAGAAGGAATCGCTCTAGAACTTTGTGTATCAGGTAACCATGTTTTTGCAAACTCTAAATCAGACAGGATATTTTCATATACTGTAGCCGCTGGTGTACTCGACAATGTGTTTAAAGTCGCTACATCTTGAAAATTAGAATCATCAAGATAAGGTATATCGCCATGTAATCTAACAAAAGTAAAATAGTAGTAAGCTCTCATAAAATAAGCCCGACCAATTAGCGCATTAATTTCATCCTCGGATCCTTCTACAAATTGAGCTGAATTAATGGCCAAATTTGCTGCAGCGATACCTGCATAGCCTCTTTCCCATGGATCAAAAACCATTTCATTATCATCAGTAGTGGTCAATTGATCCATCTCTACTCTACGCGTTTGTGTAGATTGAAGGTTAACCATGTCAGAACGCAACATCAAAGCGATAGATAATTTTCTACCCCACCATTCTTCATTAATAGCATGGGTTATTGACCCATTCACTGCAGCTTCTAAGGAAGCAACATCAGTAAAGAAACCTTCAGGAACTAAAGAGCCCGTAGTATCTTCTTCTAAATCTGCACAAGCAAAGAGGGCCAGTGCAAGAAATGCAAATAAAATTTTTGAAATTTTCATAATTATATTTTTTTTATAAAAATAATTTATTTTTAATTAAGTTATTGTTAAAATTTTAAATTAACCCCAAAATTTACAGTTCTTAAGGCCGGGAAATTACCAAAATCAAAACCACGCACAGTATTCCGCGATTGATTATTATTTCCAGCAGCACCAAAGAAATTTACCTCTGGATCAAGTCCTGAATAATTAGTGAAGGTCAATACATTTTGTGCACTTACAGAAAGTCGTAAACTCTGCAATCCTAATTTCTCTGAAACGCCTGGTGCTAATGTGTATCCTAATGCCAAGTTTTTAAGCCTTACATAACTACCATCTTCTACAAAACGTGAAGAAATTTCACGTGAACTGTTATTACCAACTCTAGGCACATTTGTATCAGTATTAGAGGGAGTCCATGCATTATTAACGAAATCACGAGTTGAGTTACCATCACCATTAACTAATAAAACATTAGTTAAGTTAAAAATATCATTACCCTGTGAACCTTGAAAAAAGATATTCAAGTCAAAGTTTTTGTAACTTAAAGTATTGCTTAATCCAAATGTAAAATCTGGGTTCGGATTACCAATAATAGTCCGATCACCTCCACCAATTGAACCATCACCATCAATATCTGCAAATAATGGGTCACCTGGAAGTGTAGTTCCTGTTATACCTGCAGTACCATCAGGAAAAGCTCCACCTTGATATACCCCTTGGTAATCAAGACCAAAGAAAAGCCCCACTTCTTCACCTACACGGGTAATGTTGTTGTCTCCAGTACTAAAAAAACTAGGTGCTCCATTATCTAGTAAATCAATATCATCCAACAAGCTTACCACTTCAGATTTGTTAAAAGAGATATTAAAATTAGTAGACCAGTTAAAATTTTCATTGGAAACGTTCACTGTATTTATTCCTAGTTCAAACCCCTTATTATTCAACTGCCCTGCATTTACTAAGATATTATCATCGGTAAAACCAGCAAAATCTGGTATGGTATTATTGACAGCAAGTAAATCATTAGTATTAATACTATAATAATCTGCCGTAATAGAAATCCTATTATCTAAAAGACCCAAATCAAAACCTATGTTGGTTTGTTCTGAAGACTCAAAGCCCAAATTCTCATTTGCTGGACGTTGTAGTGTAATAGCATTAACGAATTCGCCATTAAGACTAGCAAATAATGATTGAAAAGTAGCGAGAGAACCTAATGGACCAATACCTGGATTACCTACTTCACCGTAACTAATACGAAACTTTAAATTAGAAATCGTTTCACTATCTTTTAGAAAATCTTCGTTAGATGCTCTCCATGCAAAAGCTGCCGAAGGAAAAGTTGCATTTCTATTATTAGCAGAAAACACAGAAGCCGCATCATTTCTAATAGTAGCTTTAAATAAGTACTTATCATCCAAATCAAAATTAACTCTAGCAAATACAGATTCAAACGAACTGCTAGATATACCTGAACTTGGTGGTAAAAAATTAAGTGCTGCACCTAAATTTCTAAAAGAGAAGGTATCAGAGATGAAATCTTCACCTGCAGCACCAAAAAACTCAGTTGATCTATCTTGAAATGAGTAACCCCCTAATAAGGTTAATTTACCCTTACCTATATCCTTATTGTAGGTTAAAAAAGTTTCTGAAAGCAAGCTTTCTCGTCTTATATTAGTTAAAGATCCTACACCAGCTGCACCCCCTGAATTAATTTCAAGAGTAGAAGGAACAAAAAATCCATTAGTACTGTTATCCGCAGTTAAACCTAATGTACTCTTAAGCGTTAGGCCTTTTAAAAATTCATATTCAAAAAAGAAATTAGACCTCAATATATCGCGCTCGGTTTCATTGTCTATTTCATTGGCCACCCCAAAAGGATTATCTAATCTATCATTACCCAATCTATCACTTAACACAAAAGTGCCATCTGGGTTAAGAATATCTAAATCAGGTGCAAAACGATTTGTTAAACCAATGACATCATCATTTCCTACAGTTACCGAACCATTTGATTGTGATTGAATGGAATTTTGTGTAGCCATACTACCGAAAAGATTAACACCTACTTTAAACCTATCGCTAATCTGAGCATCAACATTGGTTACAAAAGTTACACGTTCAAAATCTGAGTTGATTACAACACCCTCTTGATTAAAATAGTTTAGAGAAGAATAAAATCTAACTTTTTCAGACCCCCCAGAAAATGCCAATTGATGATTTGAGGTATAGCCCGATCTATAAATAACATCTTGCCAGTCAGTATCACCACCACCCTGAACATAAGGAATAGGATCTACTTGCACACCTTGTTCGGCACTAGCTGTAGCAGCCACATTTGCCCTAACTTGATTAATGTAGTTTCCAAATTCATTAGCATCTAATAAATCTAAACGGTTAATGGTATTTTGTACTGCATAGGTTGAATTAAGCTCTACACTTAATTTTCCTTTTGTACCTTTTTTGGTAGTAACTAAGATTACCCCACCAGAAGCTTGCACCCCATAAATAGCGGTAGAGGCAGCATCTTTAAGCACCTCTATAGAAGCGATATCATTAGCTTGCGGAAAAGTTCCACTAACAAAACCATCAACTACAATTAAAGGAGCACTATTCGCTAATAAAGATCCATTACCACGAATTCTAATAGATATTGGCGCACCAGGTTCACCACCATTATTTGTTTGTACATCTACACCAGCAGCTCTACCTTGAAGTGCCTGTTGTGCATCTAATACTGGAAAAGCTGCTAACTCTTCGGCTTTAACGGAAGCGACTGAACCTAATAAATCTGATTTTTTACGAGAACCATAACCGATAACAAGCACCTCATCTAATTGAGCTAAATCTTCAACGAGAGTTACATTTAAGGTTTGTTGTCCTTCTAGTGCAATCGATTTACTAGCAAATCCTAAGGCAGAAAATACAACAACCTCTCCGGCGCTGACATCAAGTGAATAGTTTCCGTCAAAATCTGAAGATGTTCCACGAGTTGTATTTTGAATGGTAACACTGGCTCCGGGAATTGGAACACTTGCTTCATCAGTAACCGTACCCGTTAAGGTATAGCCTTCTTGTGCCATTACAGATATATTGATTATCAATAATACCAATAATGTTAGTTTAAATTTCAGTTTCATTTTAAAGAGTATTAAGTTAAAGTTTAAATTAAGTTGCGTTCTTTTTAGCGTAAATAATAATGAATAATGGTTGTGTTTATGTATTGAAAAAAAATTATTATTTCATTAGTTTTTGGTCATTTCAACCTCTTAAACTGGTTATCCATATTGGTTATCCATATTGGTTAACCAATTTTTACAGGCCGAATATATGCTATTATTTTGTTAAAAAATAATATTTTAAAGAAAATAACACCCATAAAAAATACATAACTAATTTGCTTGGCAATAATCAGTTATGTGTTTTTTATTCAATAGTTTTTATGAAAATATTAGCCCTCCGTTAATATCAACGTTAGCACCCGTCATAAAAGAAGTTTCAGAAGATGCTAGGCATGCAACGGTATTGGCAATTTCTTCGGCTGATCCTTGACGACGTAGCGGTGTCATACCTTCGACCTTTTTACGTACTTCATCTTTAGTGAAATCGTCATGAAATTTTGTAGCTATCATTCCTGGGCATAGCGAATTCACTCTTATATTTTTTGGCCCTACTTCTTTAGCTAAACCTCTTGTAAAAGTTATAACCGCTCCTTTTGAAGTCGCATACGCTAAAGAGCCTCCACCACCGCCATCTCTACCAGCTTGCGAAGCAATGTTTACAATGGATCCCCCAGAACCCATATGAGGTAAGGCATGCTTTGAAACTAAAAATGTAGAATTAAGATTTAAGAACATTACTTTATTAAAAAAAGCTTCATCCATTTCATCAATAGTTTTTCTTGCTACCAATCCGCCAGCATTATTTACCACAATATCAATTGAATTACCAAAAGCGGCCGTTGTTTCTTTAATGAGATTTTCAACGTCAGCATTATGGGTCATATCACCTTTCACAATAATAGCGGTACCACCTGCCGCCTCAATCTCTTTTAAAGTTGATTTTGCATTGTCTTCGTTATTAAAGTAATTAGCGACAACTTTAGCACCTTCTTTGGCTAAACGTATACTAATCGCTCTGCCTATATCTCTTGTTCCACCTGTAACGATGGCTACTTTTCCTTTTAAATCCATTATATATTATTTTGTTATTGAGTCTTTGAATAGGTTTTTTAGCATGTACTGTTGCTATTTATCGCCAAAGTAAGACACGGCTCCGCCACTTAAAAAATCTTCTCTTACTGGGCTAAAGGTATCAATGAGCATACCTTCTTCTAAGCACACCGCACTATGTAATAAATTAGGTTCAATGTACACCCCGTCTCCAGCTTCTACAATTTGTTTTACACCATCAATTTCAAATTCAAATTTACCAGAAACGCAATAGGTAGCTTGTGTATGAAAATGTTGATGCGGAGATCCTAAGGCCCCTTTTTCAAATTTTACTTTAACCATCATTATTTGGTTATCATAACCTAAAAATTTTCTTGATACTCCGCCACCAAGTTCTTCCCATTCCATGTCTTTTGTAATGACATACTTTTCACTAAATCTTTTCATATACTTATTTCAAATAAAATGGACCAGACCATTGATAATCGTGCCCGTTAATAGTTAATTTATGTAGGGTTGATTCTGTCGCATCATTGTTTGATAGAATCATTACTTGTTTGTTTCCTGTTAAACTTTCAATTTCGACAGCAGTATAGTTTGTGTCATCATGTATTATTTTTACTGAAGCAATTGAACTTTTAGAATTTACAGCTAATTCTGATACCGGACTGTAACTACCATGTGATTCAATTAGCGATACAAAAGTGGTATTCTGCGCATTTTTTCTCCTCAATAACAAACCTGGATCACGTCTTAAATTAAAATCGGGGTCATTGGCACCAATTCGAACAAAACGCATCTCATCTTCTTTTGAAGTTACTGTAGTTAAGGTATAAAACTTTCGATTATTCATCCAACTGAACTGGGTACTTCCATCGTTAGCAGTACCCAAACCTTCGGTCCATAAATGCTGGTAGCCATCTTTTTCACCTAAAGCTTCTAAAGTAGTAGGTGCTTTGTAAGTAAAATTAGTTTTTATGACTTGACCCATAAAATAAAAAGGTAAATCATATTGGTTTTGACCATCTGAAGTAACCTTTAAAATATCAAGTAAAAAAGGCTTTTCAAAATCGTCTGCTTTAATTAAAGCCATAGTTCTATGCATTTCAGTACCCGGATACGCATTTAACTCCTTGGCACTCACTACTTGCACTTCACTGTTGGCATCATCAAAAAAATACAAATCAGAATGGTGTTTGCTCGCTACCTCATACTTCGCCTTAAAATGTGAAGTTTCATTCTTTACCAAAGTGTTATGCGCAATAGTTCTTTTGGCCCAAGTCTTGTTTTCTTTTAAATAATTACCACCACCCTTTTGTTCAATATTCACAAAACGTGATAGGCCATAATCTTGTAAAACCTCATCACCTCGCTCATAAAATGAATATGATAATTTATCATAATGCCCGTGACTAAGACCTTGAGCGGCGTATTTAAAAACTACCGTCACATCTTCATTGCCATATCTTAAAATACCAACACCACCTTGTCTACCATTAGACCCATCAGACAAATTGATTGATTTTTTTTGAAAGGCTTCGGCTTCTCCATCTCTTAAACCAATAGCCACGGCCAAACCAGAATCATCTAAAAGCACCTTGCCTTGCTCTTGGGCTATGCTCAATAACTGCGGATTATGACCTCCGTAATGATACGCGATATCTACAGCCGTTACTAATGAGGCGGTGTAAATTGACATTCCCTTTTGACCATCGTTTAATGGAAAGAATTCGCCATCAGCATCTGACAAATTTAATAGCGCATCAACAGCATTTAATAAAACTCCATTTTTATGTTCCAATATTTTTAGCTCAGGTTTGACATTATGCAAAGCTTCAGCAAATATTAGAAAAGGATACATCGCATAACGCTGATAATAAGGCCCTTCAGTATAATAACCATCTGGAGAAAAAGGTTCGTCAAGGTTGGCTAAGAAACCTGCTTTACCATCGTTTGAATAAATAAATCCTCCATCATTATCTTTTTCACCAGTATTCACGGGTGCATCTTTCAAACCATACAACGCTCTATTTACCAATTCATCATCGCCCATAACTAAACCAATCATACCTACAGCAGCATTACCCCATGTGCTATGATTGTGTACACGATTATAGAACTGCGGATTTTTAACTGAGATCCAATCGGCAAAAGGCCTAAATAATTTTTTTTCTAAGGTTTTACGTTCCTTTTTAGAAAGCCAATCATAAATACAATCATACGCTTGGCTTGTATATACCAGCCAATTGCTATCATTTAAACATTGCCAAAATAGTTTACCGCGAGCATAAGATCGTTCTTTGGGGTGTACTGGTAATTTAGGATACATTTCTGCGTACTGTAGTAACATATCACGTACATAAATGGCGTATTTCTCATCTTCTAAAATCTGAAAAAGTACGCCTGCTTTTTGAAGTATAAACCAGTTCTTTTTATGACGTGTATGCGTATAGCCTCCTGAATAATCTTTAGGGATAGGAATATCAATGCCAAATTCAATTTCAGCATCTACCTCTTCTTTAATAGCGGCCAATGAAGCATCAAATAAAGGCACATTGCCCAATTCAGCTCGAATGTTTTCAACACCTGTTTTAGTGAGAATTAAACTTGGGTGTTCTTGAGCAAAGACAGTGGTAGAAAAAAGGCCTACATAAATACTTAACAAAAGTGTCTTTAAGATATACTTGAATACTATTTTTTCAATCACTGTCATTATTTTCTTTTAACGATGTCTATTTGTTTGGCTCGCTTGCTGGCCCTACTGATGCTTCTCTAAACCACACCTCAGCATAACTACCGTTCTCGTATTGTTTGCTCATATCGCCACCGTAAACTTCTGAATTGGTTGACTTGGCATTCGCTTGATTGTAGCAGCCTTGTTTAAAATACTGAACTTCTCCGGCATAGGCTGTATCGCGTTCTACTCCCCCACCTTTTTCTCTATTCGCGTATACCTTTAGTACTTGTTCTGGAATATCTTTTCTAGTTGTAAAATTAGACTTCAATAAATTCTTTATGAATTTTTTTGTCTCGTGCCCTTTAGCAGAAAAGCTAAGATACATGATTCCTTCATAAACATTTACTTCATAACTGAATTCTTCGCCTAAAGCAATACCTTCTTTTGGTTCTGTAGGATATTCATTTACACTATTTCCCACCTCAGAAAAATTGTACCCCCAGACCCCGGTTGAATAGTCAAACCGACCTATATTATCGCCTTCAGTATTGATTTCATAATTCCAAAATACAGACCCTTTTTCATGACCAGGAAATTTTTTATAATAGATTTTCAAGGGTTCGTTTTCATGCCCTTCATCACTATGTATTTGCCCAATAACCGTTGAAAAAGATGAAGCTTTAGTTGCATCACCAGTGGTTGACACATGCATGACTTTTAGGGTACCGGTTAGTTTACCTCCTTCTTCTGGTGTCCAATGTGCTTTTTGACCTAATTCAGTTCTTGTATTGCTAGACGTTCTAGAAGTAATTCCGGCATTAGGTGTTTTATAAACCACCCAATCCGTTTCGCCATCACTTTCAACAAAGAAGAAATTCTCTTTTGAAAAGCCTACCAATGCGTCACTCTTAGTACCATCGCCACAAAGAATTTTCCAATCTTGCATAAACGGAATCACATCGCTAGGATATGATCTAGTTTCAACCATTTCTTTTTGAACGTCTTTTACTTTCTCTTTACAGTTAGAAAGTATGAGAACCAGCCCAAAAAGTGTAATAGATTTAAAAACTATACTTTTCATTCTTATGAATATTAATATAATAGCTTTAAAGGAAGGTTTTCTTGCACTACTAATTCTCCTGAATTTTTTATGGTATTATTGGAATGCGAATTGTTTTTTGCGCCCCACAAACGCGCTACCATCTTAATTCTATTATTTGTAAAACTATTGTTAGCCAAATTGACATTGATAATACCGTAGGTATTGATTAAAATTTTGTTGGCTTCTTTTGCGCCACAATTGGTAAAAGAACTGTTGGTGATTTTTAAATTACCACCAACAGTTGACTCATCATAGCCCCCTCTATAATAGTTGACAGTATTTTTAGAAACATTTACAAACTGACAATTGTCAATAAATACATTCTCAGCATTATAATCACCTTTATCATCATTTTCTGCAGCCAGTTCTATGCCGTTGGCACAGTTTTGAATTAAAGTACTGTTGAACTTAACATACTCTGAAAATGAAAATTTATACCCCTTGAGTACAAAATCAAAATTAGAGATTTCGCTTTTGTTAACCGTAAGGTTATACAAGCTTGACATATTACTTTCTAAACTTGCAAAGGCATATTGACTATTGCTCCCTTTTAAAGAAATTTCTTCTAGCGTAAGATCGCCTTTAGGGTTCATTTCAAATGCTGGCGTCGCTGGCGCACCAATGTAGGTAATCATTGCCCTCGCATCAGCATTTGCAGAACGAATAGTTATTGCCTTATCAATTTTCAAAGAAGTACTCAACTCATACGCATTACTTGTTAAAGAAATGACATCTCCGCTTTTGGCTGCAGCAACCGCTGCAATCAATTCTTTTGTGGTAGCAACTGTATGTGTTTTACTATCTTTTTTATCATCATTACTAATGGCATACCAATCTGGACCATATTTAGAAGTATCCGTCAAGTTGGGTGTATTTGCCGGCGCCCCAATTACCGCCCCTACTGTATTATTATCTTTTCTAGAATTTCCAAAAACATCTTTTGTTATTTGATCAAACTCGAATCCGTTATACAATTCATCCGAAGAAAAATTACCCTCAGGTATATACAAAGCATCTGCGATACTAGCGATTGAAAATTCTTTGGCTTCTATGCCATCAATAGTCTTAAAAGCAACGCCTTGATTATTGATTACATTACTTTGAAAATTGATACCGTCAAGTGAATCATGGGCTACAACAGGCTGCTTATCGCCTTTTGTATTATAAATCAAGTTGTTAGCCACGATGGTTCTTATGGGTCGTTCAGATCGTATTTCAGAGGCAGGAAGCACATCAGCCTCATCAACATTTGAACCTACACCAAACTGCAAAGGTTCTGTACAATTGATCCATGAATTATGCGCAACCACAACATCTGTTACTTGTATATATCTATTTAATGGCGATTTTTTTATGCCGTTCATTACCGCCAACGGACTTCTAAAAATCTTTCCTCTTAAATTATAGAAATAGTTATTGATTACGGTATGACCAGTACCTATTAATCGAATACCACCAATCTGCTCTGAATTATCGTCCCCAATAAAATAATTACCATCAACGATACAATAGTTACCATGACGCGTCACTAAAGAACCCTCACTTTTATAAAAAACATTGTTTCGGAATTCATTGAAATTTGTTTTACTCGAGATGATTTCAACCTCGCCATTACAACGATCAAAGAAATTATTTTCAACCAACGTATAACTCGGCGACATAGATGTAAAACTATTACCAATCTGAATAGTCTCGGCACTAGGACCTCCTTTTGGTGGGCGCGGACCAAAATAATTGTTCGTGATTTTATGGTAGTTTTTAATGTTCTGGTTGCCTTCTAGATCTACACGAACTGTTGGCCCTCTATTTGATTTACCAGCAATATAGCAATGATCAACTTCATTATGTCTACCTTTCAAAAGCACCCATAAATCAGTCTTATTTCGTTGCGATTTATTAAAATCTTCGATAACCACATTGGTAAGTTTAGAATGATTGGCAACCGTATCTTTATTAATGGCAAACTCAATAACAGCCTTCGAAGGCGAAGCCCCATCTTTAAAATACAAACCATCAACGTTCAAATAATTACCACCTAATTTTAGGTCTGACTTACCCTTAATCAAGACCTCTCCTGCCGATTCTGCGCGTAACGTTATCGGATTATTTTCTTCTCCGTAACCAACAAACTTGATTTCAACATTATTCCATTCACCATTTGCCATTACAATTTCATCGCCGGCTACAACATTTGCTATAGCTTCATTTAATTCATTAATATCACTAACAATGACATTTTTTTGAATCGTATTTTCTGCACAAGAGATGCATAGAAAAAGGCTAGTTAGAAGTAAAAGATTGTTTTTTATCATAATTAAGTTTTAGAAGGTCTTTTTTTGCGCCAAATTGGTTAACCAATTTGGTTTACCAAAAATAGATATATTTGTAAGACTTACAAGTTTTTAACTTGATTTCTATCATCAAAATTTAGTTAATTTTTGATAATGAAAGACATAGAAAAAAGAATGACCAGAAGAAATTTTACAAAGATTTCTTCTATGGCCACTGCGAGCATTCCGCTATTGGGGTATCAGAACCTATTCTTTAAATCTAATCAAAATTCAAACCAATCAATTAAAGTATATTTATTTTCAAAACATTTACAATTTCTTGATTACAATCAGATGTCAGAGGCTGCTGCTGAAATGAGATTTGACGGCCTAGATTTGACGGTTAGACCTAAAGGTCATGTTTTACCACAAAAGGTTGAAGAAGATTTACCTAAAGCTGTTGCGGCTATGAAACGGCATGGATTGCAACCAAAAATGATAACTACTAATGTTTGGGATATTAGTGATTCAAGACAAAAAAAGGTTTTAGAAACTGCTAGCAATCTCGGTTTTACATATTATCGTACAGGATGGTTAAAATATCCTGAAGATAAAACTATTTCAGAAAGTCAGGTATTGTTTGGTCAACAGGCTAAAGCCCTTGAAGATATAAATAAATTATATGGATTAATTGGCTGCTATCAAAATCATGCGGGTAAGCACGTGGGTGCTCCGATATGGGATTTACCACAAATTCTGTCAGCCACAAACAACGAATTTTTAGGATGTCAATACGATATAAGACATGCCGTAGTTGAAGGCGGCAACAGTTGGGAGCTTGGTCTAAAAGTAATCAAACCTTACATTAAATCGCTTGTCATGAAAGATTTTAAATGGGGTCTTGTTCATGGAAAATGGAAACCTATTAACACCCCCCTTGGCGAGGGTATGGTTGATTTTAAGCGCTATTTTAGTCTTTTAAAAAAGTATCAAATCAACGTACCTATTTCATTGCATTTAGAATATGATTTGGGTGGAGCAGAACATGGAAATTCAAAAATCACTATCGATAAAAAAGAAGTTTTTGCACGCATGAAAAAAGATTTAAAATTTCTAAGAGAAGCGTGGTCTGAAGCTTAGTACATTTTTGAAACTTTATAATTCTTAAATAAAATTCAAGAAACCCTTTAATGCAACCAGCATCATAAAACAGTTAAAAACAAAAGTTGCGCCGAGCGCAATGTTCATGCTCAGCTTAGTTTTATGTTCTTTAATGATAGAAGAACGGTTCAATAGAATAATCAAAAACAAGGTTATCAATGGCATGACGAAAGGACTTAACGCTTGTGATGCAATTAATATCCAAACTGGCTTTCCTCCCATTACCGGAATTATCAAACCCGTTAAAGCAATGGCCACAACAATGTACTTATACAAAGGTTTTTTCATGTCACGTTTGATGTTGGAATAATCGGCCAATAACCATGGAAATAACAACAGGTTAGGGAATATTGAAGACAAACCGGCAGCAATTATTCCGAATGTAAATAAGGTTAATGCAAAATCTCCTGCCCAAGGACCAAGTGCATGCATCATATCAGTAGCATCATTAATTTCAATATCTTGAAAATATAAGGTGCCTGTTGCACTCACCATAATTGCGAAACTAATTAAGAATGTCATGACCATAGAAGTCAAGGCATCTTTATTTTCAGTTTTAAAGTCATTCATTCCCCAGCCTTCTTCTTGAACCAAAATACTTCGCGAGGCAAGACATACTCCTGCCATTGTAGTACCTACTATACCTGCTATGACCAGCCCAATGTTATCTCCTTTTGGCAACTTCGGAAAGAAATCAAGAATTGAAGTTCCTGCTTGATTAACCACTAGAATACTAGTCACAATAAAGGCAAGAGACATAATACCAACCATGGCGCTCATTGCCTTGATGAAATTTTGATGCTTGCCGGTCCAGAATAGACCTAGTAAAACTGCAATAAAAAAAGCAGAAACGATTGGACCATTTAAAAATGAAATAGAAGTTTTAACATTAATCCATTTCATGGTTACTTCAGAAAGTACACCCATAACTCCAATAATGGAGGAAACAATAGATACACATAAAGCAACAATGACAAAAATGGTTAATGGTTTACCAAATGCCATTTTAAAATTATACATTAAAGTATGGCCGGTAATGATTGTCAATTTACTAATTGCAATGAGCAAAAAATAGGTAAAAAAACAAGAAAGGAGCAATGCATAGGATAAACTTAGTCCAAATTTCGCCCCTGAAACCACCATCGAAGTAACACTTCCGGTGCCCACTACATAACCAATAATGAAAAAGGCAGGGCCAAAATTTTTTATACTTTTTTGTATTCTTTTTACTAGAGAAGGCTTCATTGAATCCATATAAAGTGCGTCTTGAGTTAATTTAAATTCTTGGTCGTATCTATTTTATACCGTACCATTAAATAAACCTTTTGATCCATTCATTATTTATAATAGTTTCTCGAGCAAGCTGTTAAGATTGAACCTATTTTAATCGTTCTTGGTAAAATATCCCACATTTGAGACAGCGGCATCACTCACTTCAATACTCGCGGTTTTAAACCAAACTTCGGCATAATTTCCATCAGCATATTGTTTTTCAACATTACCATCGTGGGTTTCAGCACCCGAACACCAATTTTTATTTACTTCACGAGATTTTCCGTTGGTTTGATTATAGGAACCTAATTTAAAAAATAAGCCTTCACCAGCATACGCATTTTCACGTTCTACCCCATCTTGACCAATAGGCACAAACAAATCTTGTGTTTGTTTGGGCATATCACTAGCTGTCGTGTATTCTGATTCAATTAAATTTTTTGAAAATGTTTTTGTTTCATGATGATCGCTCATAAATTTCAATCGCATTACACCTTCCTTCACTTCTATTTCATAACTAAATTCCTCACCTAATGCAATACCGTCTTTGGGTTCTTCAGGGTAACTATTCTTTTCAGAACCTACAACAGAAAAATCATGACCCCATACCGCTGTTGAAAAATCCCATCGACCTGCATTATCATCGCCCTTGGTATTAATCTCATAATGCCAGAAAACAGATCCCTGACGATGTCCAGGAAATTTTTTATAAAATATTTTAAGAGGTTCATTTTCATGACCATCAGCGCTATGAATTTGACCAACCACCACAGAATGCGTGGCAGCAACACGTGCATCACCTGTTGCAGAAACATTCATTACCTTAAGAGTAGCGGTTAATTTTTCATTCGCGCTTGCTGGATACCATTTTTTCAATTGCGCTAATTCTGTTCTCGTGTTATTTGAAGTTCCATGAGTATCTCCTGCATTTGGCGCCTTGTATACAACCCAATCAATTTTACTATCGTTTGTGGTGTAAAAAAAATCCTTATGTTCTACATCATGGGCAACACCAGCATTTGAACCATCTCCTAAAATTAAATTCCAGTGCTGAAAAAAAGGGATGACGTCACTGGCAAAAACCTTCTTTTCTTTATATGCCATACTTTTAGCATCATTCTTTTTTTTAGTTTTATCTCCACAACCATGTACCATTGATAAGATAAAAAGTAGTGCAAAAGCATAAGAAAAATTGTTTCTATATTTCACAAAATTCATAGCTTATGGTTTTCGGATTATCTAGTGAGTTAAAGTACAAATTATAACATTAAAATCTATTGATTTGGCTATAATTGGTTTACCAGATTGGTTGACCAAATATATGTATATTTGTTACAAGAGCAAACTATTACAGACGAAACTGATGTTTAACAAAATTGTAATATGACACAATTATCATCTTCAACAAGAGAGAAATTACAGGGTGTAAGTACGGCGACAATTGCCACCTGTCTCTTTAAAAAAGGGTTAAAAAATCAATTTATTCAAAATGTAAAACCCCTCAAATTAGGTAAGCCAGTAATGGTTGGTGAAGCCTATACCCTACGCTATATACCGGCACGAGAAGATTTGAATCCGATTACAGTTTTTAAGGATCCAAAACATTTACAACGTGTAGCCGTTGAAGAATGCCCTAAAGGATCAGTATTAGTCATTGATAGTAGAAAAGATGCTCGTGCGGCTTCAGCAGGTTCTATTTTAGCCACACGACTCATGAAAAGAGGAGTCGCAGGTTTAGTTACTGATGGTGGTTTCAGAGATTCCTTTGAAATAGCGGCATTAGAAATGCCATCGTACCACAAAACACCATCTGCCCCAACAAATTTAACGCTGCATCAAGCCATTGCAATCAACGAACCTATAGGGTGTGGAGATGTTGCTGTTTTTCCGGGGGATGTCATTGTTGGTGATGATGACGGAGTTATGGTAATTCCAGCACACCTAGCTGATGATGTTGCTGATGAATGCATGCAAATGACATTGTTTGAAGATTTTGTTTTTGAGAAAGTTCAATTAGGTCAAACCATAATAGGTCTCTACCCATTGACAGATCCTATACTTATTGCAGAATTTGAAAGCTGGAAACAAAACAGATAAAATCATTGCACTGATTCTAGCCACTCGAATAATCGTTCAGTCCAGCTTCTTAAAAGTAAATTGTTTCTAGCTAAAGAAAACCCATGTCCGCCATTGGGGTACAAATGCATGGTCACTAAAACCTCATGATCTTTCAAAGCTTTATAAAAAGCCAAACTATTTTCGACTGGTACTACTAAATCATCAGTAGCATGTATCAAAAATGTTGGTGGTGTTTCTTTAGAAACCTGCTTGTCAGTTGAATATTGATTTAATACTTCATCATCGGCATTTTGACCAATTAGATTTTCTTGCGACCCTAAATGAGTTGCCTCTTGCCCAAAAACAATTACAGGATATGCTAAGGCCATGAAATTTGGCTTCGCTGTTAATTTATCTACCGCATCTATGGCGTCATAAACCTCCCGATTATACTGGGTGCCTAAAGTTGAAGCCAAATGCCCCCCCGCTGAAAATCCGAGTACGCCAATTTCATCTGGTCTAATATTAAATTTTGGCGCCATACTGCGTACCAATCGCATGGCTCGTTGTGCATCAATTAGCGGAATGTTATGATTGACAGCTCTATTAGTATCGCCTGTTGGTAAGCGATATTTCACTACAATACCGGCTATTCCTTTTCCATTTAAGAATTTCGCTATATCAGTTCCTTCCCAATCATAGGCAAGCATACCATATCCGCCACCCGGAAAGATTAAAACAGCTTGACCATTCGCATTCTGTTTGGCCGGTAAAAAAACTTCAAAAGTAGGCACTTCAATATTAGAGATTTGTAGAATTTTACCTTCTTCTCGTATTTCTTTTTGATTTGAATTTACATAATGAGGAATACTGCCTTCGGGCCACAAAGGATAGATATTTTCTTGAGCCTCAACATTTTTTATACAAATGACCAGTACAATGAATAGTAGCTTTTTCATAAGTTCTTTTTTTATTTGCATGGCCAGGTAAAATTGGCAATCGGGTCTTTATGAGCGCCTTGTAAATTATAATGCCACCATTCGGTGCGTGTTGACCAAAACCCATGCTTTTTCATGGTTTCTTTTAATAACTTCCTATTCTCTAAAATTTCTTGCGGTAAATCAAAATTATCGTGATAGGCACGCTTTCCAAAAAAATCAAAATCTGTACCCATATCCAATTCTTTTCCATCTAAAGTAACTAAAGTAATATCAACAGCACCCCCTTTATTATGTATCGAGCCTTTTACCGGATTTGCTACATACTGCGGATTCGGTACAATTTTCCACATTTTATATTGCACCGAATTTGGGCGATAGCAATCAAAAAATTTTATCTTAACCCCTTGCTTTCTAAATGCTTCATTTGCTACCAATAGGGCTTTCACTGTTTTTACGCGTGTGTAACACTCGCCACACTCATATACTTGTTCTTTTAAAAAGTTATTGGTTGTTGCGTAACGTAAATCATACGAAAAACCATCACTAAAATCAGCCAATCGCACAAAGGTCGAATCTGCCAAACCCTTCAACGACTTAAATACTTTTTGATTAGTGTTTTGGTTTTCAAACAATTCTTTATCAATTTCTACCTCTTTTACTTCATGTTTAATTTCATTGCTATTGCCCTTATCTTCTTTACACGCCAGACCTAAGAACACTATTACGGTAAAAAATTGTACATACTTCATAAATGGTATCTGCTTTTTCAATACTTCTTGAAGATACTCACATTAATTTTGAGCACCAAATACCCTTGATCGAGATTAAAATTCAATTTTGATTACAGAACTAGTTTTGGTATTTAATTAAGAATCTTCTCTAAATGAAAGTGGTATCTTTAACCCTAAAATTAGGGCTATGAAAAACATTTTTATCCTATTCATGTTCATATCACTTTTTAGTTGTGGTACTGATGATAATTTTACTCCTGAAGAAGCGGGTAATCCTGAAATAGAAACTCCTACTCCGCCTATTGAAGAAAGTTCGCAACTACCAGAGGTATCGAATTTAGGTTTTGACTTTAGTGCTACTGATTTAGAAGGATGGAATTTAGTTTGGGAAGATAATTTTGACAATAACCTTTCAGAATGGAATGCTTGGAATAGTGGCGCATTTAACGAAGAATTACAAAAATATCAACCCGAAAATTTACATGTTCAGGAAGGTTATTTATATATTGAACAGCAACGCGAATCAGCAATAGGTGATTCAAACCCATTTGATAGTACGGTTAAAACTTTTGATTTTACAAGCGGAAGAATTGAGTCAAAAGCCGTTTATAGCCCTTCAACCCGGGGAACGTTGCGAATTGCTGCTCGAATAAAATTACCAGCTGGTGAAGGCCTTTGGCCAGCATTCTGGTCTTTTGGTGATCCGTGGCCCACACAGGGCGAAATTGATATTATGGAATTTCGTGGGGGTAGAACCAATGAATACGTTACTAACTTTTTTTTCGGACTTGAAGCAAATACCCCATTAACCAATTCATCAATCACATCTTTTACCCATAACGCTCAAACAGATCTTACCGCTGAATTTCATGTGTTTGATATGGTCTGGACAGAGAATAGTTTGATTGTTTCTTTAGATGGTGTTGAAGTACGAACGTTTACAACAGCTGAGTTTCAGT
The DNA here is from genome assembly GCA_964554895.1 of uncultured Maribacter sp. Taxonomy (GTDB): domain Bacteria; phylum Bacteroidota; class Bacteroidia; order Flavobacteriales; family Flavobacteriaceae; genus Maribacter_C. The sequence continues at coordinate 19,330 of CAZKQM010000045.1, forward strand.
ATATTGATGATTTATTCAATAAGAGTGAAAAACTTGTTCTCAACATGGCCGTTGGCGGCGTGTTTTTTAACGGTATGAATCTCAATGTTTCAGAAATTCCGGATACCTCATATATGATTGTTGATTGGGTACGCGTGTATAATCAGTAACGCAAAAGTTACAACTTAGGTTAGTAAATTTCCTTTCTCATCCCATTCGGCAATGATATTTCGTTTACTTTGATCAATACATTTGGCAATCCATTCTGGGTCATAAGCAACACCATGTTGATCTAAAACAGCTTGCGGTACACCATCCCAAACATTGGGTTGGTTTCCTTTATACCCTAAATCTGCAATACCCACTTTTGATGTAAAAAACCCTGTTAAAGTAAGGCCTCGCATCATATAGAAAAACTGGATTTCTAAAGCTTGTTTATCTAAAGGAGTCTTGGTATCATGCCAACAAATTTCATCACAAATTTGTTTTTGTTGTTCTAAAGATGCTAATTTAAACTCAACTCCAAATTCCGTATTACTTTTATGATCTAACCACATTAGCCCCCCTAATAAAGTGGGTGCCATTGTTGGAATATCTTTTCCCATAAATTCAACCAATTCAGGTACACCAGCTTCTAAAGGGCCGCCATGTGGTTCTTTAGGCGGAAGAATTACGGTACTTAAAACACCAATGGTTTCTAATTCATGTTCATTGAACAATTGTTCTGCATTTAATTTTTCAATGCGTTCTAATTCTTCAGGGGTACGCCCAAAATATTTAGCACTTGATTCAGCAACAGCTTGATCAATAGTTTCTGTTTTGCATGAATTAAACGCTACTCCTGAAGAGACCGCTGCTCCGCCAAGAATCATCGTCTGTAAACTTTTTCTTCGATCCATAATACTAAATATTTTGTGCTTTTAGCTGTTCAATAATATAGTCTGAAGCACGCCATGACAGGGCTAAAATGGTCCACGTACAATTCTTATCTGCTTGTGACACAAACGGACCCGCATCTACAATAAATACATTATCAACATCATGTAACTGATTAAATTTATTGGTTACTGATGTTTTAGGATCATTACCCATTCTTGTTGTACCTACCTCATGAATAATTTCGCCGGGGGCATGCAAACCATAATCACTTTCTTTACCTGGCTTACCACCCCAAATTTGATGTCCACCCATATTGTGAATTAATTCTTCAAAGGTGTCTTGCATATGTCTGGCTTGTTTCTTTTCAAAATCTGACCATTGGTAATTAAACTTGAGTACCGGAATACCAAATTGATCCACGGTGGTCGGGTCTATTTCGCAATAGTTATCTTTTCTTGCAATACCTTCACCTCTACCGCCAAAACCAATTACGGCGCCGTAATACTTTTTCACATCATCACGAAGTGTATCGCCATAGCCCCCTACTTTGGTGCCAAAAAATTCATTAAATGAATTGGGGTCCCAACCAAAACCGTAGTTGGGTTGCCCCATACCGCCCCATACTTCAATATGATATCCTCGCGGAAAATCGAGCTTAGAATTATCGCCCCACCAAGGTGAATACACATGCATACCACCCACGCCATCTTCATTGTAAGATGTATCACGATTCATGAGTCCTGGAATAAATCCGGCGGCACTCGCACCCGTAGAATCATGTAAATACTTCCCCACATGTTCACTACTATTCCCTAATCCGTTTGGGTGTTGCTTGCTTTTAGAATTCAAAAGTATTCGTGCTGAACTACAAGCAGATGCGGCTAAAACTACTACCCTAGCTTTTAATTTATATTCTTTTCGATCTTCTTTATTGATATAGGATACGCCAGTTGCTTTTCCTTCTTCATTAGTGGTTACTTCACGTACCATTGAGTTGACATAAATTCGAACTTTACCCCCACTTTTCTGTGCCGGAAATATCAAACAACTTCCTGATGAGAAATCAGCGTACACAGAACATGATCGCGAACATTGACCGCAATAAAAGCAAATTCCTCGGTCTTTATTAATTCTCTTTGTCAGCATTGACATGCGACTTGGAATAACCGGTATGCCTGATTTTTTGGCTCCGTTAATATAAAAGAGTTCGTGCAATCTTGGTTTGGGTGGCGGAAGAAAAAATCCATCCGGATCATTTTCTAAACCCTCATTGGTGCCAAAAACTCCTATTAACTTATCAACTTTGTCATAATAGGGTTTCACATCGTCATAACCAATAGGCCAATCTTCACCTAAACCATCACGTGTTTTTCCCTTAAAATCTTTAGGTCCAAAACGCAATGAAATACGCCCCCAATGATTCGTGCGTCCGCCTAACATTCGTGAACGCCACCATTTAAAATTAGTACCTTCTTCTTGAGTATAGGGTTCACCTTCAACTTCCCAATCTCCCCATGACATATCCCATTCTCCAAACGCCCGATCCGTACCTGCACCTCTTCGCGGCGATTCATACGGCCATTTCATCTGCGTCATGGTTTTAGGATCTGCAGGATCAAAAAATGGACCTGCTTCAACCACGGCTACATTAAAACCAGCATCTGCCAATTGTTTAGTTGCCATACCACCACCAGCCCCCGAACCAACAATAATGACATCATAAACTTCTGAAGATTCTTTTATTTGCATAGTTTCCTATTTAGTTGCTCTAATTTAAGATAATTTTAAAATTAATTCGGATTTATTTATACCAATGACAAAATTGATTTACAACAACCAGAAATCAAATCAAGTCTTAAAGATTTACGCATGACATTGCGTATGTATGCTTTTCTGAATAGCTTTGATTTAAACTTAGCATCTATGATGACTCAGATAAATTACTAAATAGATAAAAAAGATTACATGCAACGGAATGAACTATATCCGGTTTTTCTTAAAGTATCACAGTTGAACATTTTAATTGTGGGAGGCGGCAATGTTGCTGAAGAAAAACTGACCTTCTTATTGAAATCGAGTCCAAATGCAAAGGTCGAAATGGTCTCCCCCATGTATCGGGAGAGAACAAAAGCACTTGCCGAAAAATTTGGGATTCAAATGCATAATGGGGTTTATGCTCCTGTTTTTTTAGAAGGAAAACATATGGTGGTCGCCACCACAGATAATGTGCCTGTAAATGAACAAGTTTATCATGATTGTAGAGCACGACAAATTTTAGTCAATGTAGCAGACAACCCTCCCTATTGCGATTTTTATATGGGTGGTATTGTGACTAAGGGCAATGTAAAAGTGGCGATTTCTACTAATGGAAAATCGCCTACTACCGCGAAACGGTTACGACAATTTTTTGAAGATGTGATACCTGAAAATATTGATGATTTGGTAAAAAATCTCAACGAATACCGGAAAACGATTAAAGGTGATTTTGAAGAAAAGGTAGAAACACTAAATGAATTTACTAAAGGTTTGGTTGAAAAGAAGGTGAAAGATGAAAATTAGAATAAGAGGAAATTCCATTCGATACCGGTTAACTAAAACAGAGGTAGACACTTTTTGCCGTACAGGTCGTTTTGAAGACAGTACCTATTTTGGTAATGCAATGTTCATATATGCTTTGCAAGCCAAGGAAGGTATTGATGCTCAATTTCAAGACCATACCATCACGCTATTTTTAGAAAAAGATAAAAGTAAAGATTGGCATCAAACCAATTTAGTAGGTTTTAGTCGCAGCATTAAAAAAGAAAACGAAACCACACTAAAATTATTAATCGAAAAAGATTTTGTTTGTATGGATGATACTGTTGAAGATCAATCTGATAATTATCCGAATCCGAAGATGATGTAATCAAACTTGTGGGTAGTAATTATGAAGTTTTAAGAATTTAATGATCCTCGTATATCATTTTAATCTTGCTTTTATCAATCGTTACTTGGTCATTAATTATTCTATATTTACTTTTCACTACAATTGTAAGGTCTTAAACTGAAAAAGAATGCCACAAAAGAAGAAGTATGTTGAAAATAGTTGGGTTAATCCTTTATGGATGAATCTTAATAGAACAATTCAAACACTGCGTTCTGAATTTAATAGGGAAGCTAAAGAAATGGGGATTCAAATATTACCGGAGCAATGGGTAATACTTTATAGTCTTTTCAGAAAAAACGGACTTACTCAAATAGAGATTGCTTCTTCTAATTATAAGCATACACCTAGCATTTCTAGAACCATAAACAATTTAGTTGATAAAGGTCTCGTATATCGCGAGTCTCAAGTTAATGACCGAAGAAAAGTAAAAGTTTTCTTGACTGATAGAGGAAGAGAACTGGTTGAAAATCTTTATCCTAAGGTGCTTCAAGTAAGAGAAAAAAGTTGGAAAGGGCTTACAAAAGAAGATTTCGATCAATTTCTACGAATTCTCAATAAAATGCAAAACAATCTTGCCTCATAACTATTGAGAATATTCAAAAAAAATGGATTAAATAAGATATTAATGACAAAATATTGTTTAACATTTTGTCGATTCAACATTTTTTTT
>CAZKQM010000046.1:0-10510 GCA_964554895.1 uncultured Maribacter sp.
ACCGGTGACCTCTTGCCTGCCAGGCAAGCGCTCTAGCCAGCTGAGCTAATCCCCCTGACTTAAAGAGGGTCAAAGGACGTACTTTTTAGTAAAGTTTCAAAATGCAGCATTCTTTTTATTTTTACGAAGCTGACTTTATTCAGATAAAAATTAATGTAACTCATGAATCAATTAAAAAATAAGGTTGTTTACATAACAGGAGGTTCTAAAGGAATAGGATTTGGTGTAGCAGAAAAATTACTAGCTGCTGGCATGCGAGTTGCTATTAGCGGTAGAACTTTAAAAACAGTTGAAGTAGCCGCTGAATATTTAAATAGCAAGGATAATGTCTTGGCTCTAGAATCAGATGTAACTATACTTCAAAATGAAAAAAACGCCGTTCAACAGATACTAGATATATGGGGGCAATTAGATGTGGTTATCGCCAATGCAGGGGTAGGTCATTTCGCGCCAATTGATGAACTTTCTGAAACACAATGGAAAGATATGATAGCTACTAATCTTAACGGCGTTTTTCATAGCTTAAAAGCCGCTGTAGAACCATTAAAAAAGTCAAAAGGGTATTTCATAACCTTGGCCAGCCTAGCGGGGGCTAATTTTTTTGCCAAAGGCGCTGGATATAATGCTACTAAGTTTGGGGTAGTTGGTTTTACCCAAGCCGCGATGTTAGATTTAAGAAAGTATGACATTAAAGTTTCAACAATAATGCCTGGTTCAGTAGCAACACATTTTAACAATAATGAACCATCTGAAAAAGACAATTGGAAAATTCAACCTGAAGACATTGGTGAATTAGTGTTAGACTTACTTAAAATGCATCCGCGTACCTTACCTAGCAAAATTGAAGTAAGACCTTCGCGACCTGATTTGAGACCTAAATAATTATAATTTTTTCTCAATAAAAGCTCGAGAAGGGTCGCAAATTTCACAAATTAATTGGAATAGAACTTCTTTAAATTCAGTTAAGGTTTCATTGTTTATTAAAGTATGCTTTGAACGACTGGCACGCGTCTCTTTTGTGCCAAATGCAAGAAGTCCTGCATTTAAGTTCTTAAATGAAATGATACCAGCCTCAAAGGGCGTACTGACTTTTGATTGATACATTAAGGCATAACATAAAAGTTGAAAAGCCTTACTATATTCATATTTTAGTAAATCTTCTTGCCAGTCAACAACACCTAATTTACTTGCTTCAACGTTTCCACTTTTGAAATCAATGATGCGAATCACGCCATCTTTAGTGTCAACACGATCTAGTTTACCTTTTAATTTGATTGGAAAGTTAATACTATCAATCTTCAATTCAATGCTCATTGGAGTTTCTAGTCCTATTATTTTGATTTCATGATTTTTGACTTCGTCGATTTCATTGTTAATGAAATTCTGAACATACCTCCTAATTACGTTAAAAGCGATAAGATTTTTACCCTTAGTAATATCACTGCCTTTATATGATACCGTAAAATGCTTCGTTGCGACTTCTTTTATTTTTGGTTTTAGAGCCTTTAAATTTTCTTCGGTTAGTATATGCCCAATTAAAGGTTTGTAAAGTTCCTCTAAAGTATCATGCAAGATGGTACCAAATGTATTATGGGCTACCGATTCTTCAACTTCATCAAGCAATTTGATGTGTAATAAATGCCGTTTATAAAAATCAATTGGATTGCGTATGTATGTGGTTAATGAACTCGGTGAGAAACCTTTGGCTGCCATTTTTTTTATCAAAACTAAAAGCGATTGATCTTTTTCAATGGTTTGAGCTGCTTGTTTTAAAGGAATCAATTTAGGAGCAGCAATCGTATTATGAATTTTATTAAAAAGCCTTTCATCAGTTAGAAGTTGTGAAATGAGTCTACTTTTTTCACCACCTTCAAGACCATTGCTATTTGGTTCAGTATTATAGATTATATGGATATTTTTAGCCCGCTGCAATAACCTATAAAAATGATAGGTATACACTGCATCTTTTTCTTTATAAGTGGGTAAACCGAAACCTTTTTTTAAATCATAAGGAATAAATGAATTGTTTGATTTTCCGGCAGGTAGAACCCCTTCATTTACAGAGGTAATAATAACCGTTTCAAAATCAAGATTTCTACTTTCGAGCATGCCCATAATCTGTAGGCCATCTAATGGGTTTCCTGCAAAATTGACACGCTCAGTTGTGAGCAGTTCAATGTAAAGTCCTTTTAATGTTTTTAAATCGGTTATAAAGCCATGCTTTTCAACCAAATGTTCTAGTTCAAAAAACAAGGTATTAAAACGATATAAGTATTCAAGAGCAAGTAAATCATCAATGGCCATAAATTTATTCTTTAAGGCAAGAATAAGTTGCTGACATTTTTTAATGAAAACTAGTGGTGTTACTGTATCTGTACTAAAAATCAGAGACAATAACGGTATATCCTTTAAGATAGAATCTAAGTTTTGCGATGTTAAAAAAGTAAGATTTTGCTTTTTAATGACTTCACTAATCGATGTTAAATAAGACTCTTGGTAATCATTAAAAAGTGTTTGTATATATGAATGACCAAGAATCGCAAGAACATTTTTGTAATACCAACCTTGCAGTTCTTTATGAAGGTAGAGTTCGATTAATTGATTAAAAAAGTCAGATAGGGGTGTTTTCTTTAAAGGATACCCCATAGTAATATTAACCGATTCAATAGAAGAAGGAATTGAGTTTAATATCGGATTTAAAAGAGATTCATCAGCTAAAATAACGGCAGTATTTTTTAATTGTTCTGGGGTTTCATTTTGTATGGTGGTTAAAAGTCTACCTACAAGTTTTGCTTGAGCAACATGCTTTGGCACTCCTGTTATTTCAATTTTTTTATTTTGGTAATAGGTATTGCTAATGCCCTTTAGTTCTTTACCATCTAATGATGGCCAATTCTTTTTATGTTGTCGAATAAAATAGCCAGCATCATGATACGAATCGTTTAAAAAGCTTGAATCTATATCCCAATATATTGCAGTATTGTTGGTTTCTAATAGTTTTTCAATGATGAGACTTTCCGCTTTATTGAGGGCATTAAAGCCAATAAAAACATGCTTTTTATTTGAAGTTTCTTTAATGTAACTCTTAATATTATGACAGGCTTGTCGATAGACCAATCCTTGATGGCAAATACCTTGATTTAATAATTCTTGATTAAATGAGTTGTATAATTTTGTAAGTGAATTCCAGAATTTTAAATACCCTTGCATCATCGGGGTTTGTGTAGCGTTTACTGACCAATGACTTAGTTCTTGTACTGCAGCTAAATTTGCAAACAATTTATCTGGCTCGATTAAATAACGATCTATTTCATTAAAATCTTGAAGTAGGGTTTGACCCCATTTAGAAAATTCATGAAAATTTTCTAAATCACCTGTATTTGTATTTTTGTACGATTTGTAAAGCTCGAATAGTTGTTGGGTATTATTGGCATAGGTTAGTCTTGATAGTTTTTCAACAAAATCTTCAATACTATATATTTCAGGAGAGAAGCTTGTTTTATCTATGCTTTTAGCAATCTGATTTTTTAAAAATGTACCTGCCCGTTTACTAGGTAAAACAAAAACTATATCAGATATAGCATGGTCTTTGTCTAGCTCTTTTTGCAAGACATCATGTAAAAAATTCTGCATTTATAAAAATAAAAAAAGCCTCGCAATCGCGAGGCTTTTCTTTATATGAAATAGAAGTTTAATCTACTTATTTGATTAAGTTGATTTCAGTTCTTCTGTTTTCTTTTCTTCCTTTGCTAGTTTTGTTATCAGCAATAGGTCTGTCTTCACCATATCCGATAGCTTGTAATCTATCAGCACCAACACCTTTTTCAATTAAGAAATCACGAACCGCATTAGCTCTTGATTCAGATAATTTTTGGTTGTTAGCGGCAGCACCTTGGCTATCAGTATGACCTTCTACCGTAAATTTAGCATTTGGATACTCATTTAAGATACCAATGATATCAACGAATACTGATGTAGTTTCAGGATTTAAGGTTGATCTACCAGAATCAAATAAGATAGTTCTAGCATAATCATTTAATCTTTTCTGAACTTCTGCAGTTACTTCTGGGCAACCTTTGTTAGCTACAGTACCTGCAACATCTGGACAAGCATCATCTTTATCTAAAACGCTATCACCATCTTTATCAGCCCAAGGACATCCTCCATTTTCAGCAGGACCAGCTTCAGCAGGACAATTATCATCTTTATCAGCTACACCATCGCCATCACCATCAGGGCATCCACCCATTGCAGCAATACCAGCTTCATTAGGACAAGCATCATCTTTGTCAGCAACACCATCGCCATCAGCATCAGGGCAACCATTCATTTCTTTTGAACCTGCAGCATTAGGACAAGCATCTTTACTATCTTCGATACCATCGCCATCAGCATCAGGACAACCATTGAAAGCTTCTAAACCTGCAACTTCAGGACAAGCATCATCTCTGTCATATATACCATCATCATCAGTATCAGTACCACCAAACTTAACAGCGATACCAGCAAGATGTTGCCAGTGTGTTTGAGCACCTGGATTGGTTGGAGTGGCAAAATCTTCAAAAACATTCTTATAAGAAGTTTGTAATGTTAAACCAAAGTTGTCTGAAAACCAGAAGTTGACACCAACACCAGCATTTGCTGAACCAGCACCAATTCCATCAATCCAAGTGTAACCACCACCTACTTCAATAAATGGATCAACAGTAGTTTCTTTTAAGAAGTTATATTTAAGGGTAGCATCTATAGCATAATGTGCTAAAGAAGCAACTCTTACATCCCCAAGTCTTTCAATTTTGTTTAAAGAACCTCTTGCACCAACAGAGAATCCGTCACCTACATTTCTAGATACACCAATGTAAGAGAAAGTTGGAAGAATATTCCAGTGGTCATTAACGTTAAAAAGTTCGTTACCAAAAGAACTTACATCACCAGTTGGGTAAACGTCAATTGCATTTGTTCCAAAACTAACCTGCCAGGGATTGTTTTCGTCTTGAGCTTGTAAGTTGTTGAAGCCTATAAAAATAAGGGCAACAACCAATAATTTGCTAAGATGTTTCATGTTTAAAAATTTAAGTTTAAGTGTTATTTAACCGCAAATGTAAGTTGTTAAATATTATTAACAAAATCAATTTCTGATTTTTTTTGGCGCATTTCATAGAATAAATTAGGCTTTTAAACGATTTTTAATTGTTTGCCAACTGAAATAAATGAAGATATGGCACGATCTAAATGCTCTTGGGTATGTGCTGCAGAAAGCTGTACTCTTATTCTCGCTTTACCCTTTGGAACAACAGGATAAAAGAATCCAATGACATAAATACCCTGATCTAATAGTAAATTCGCCATTTCTTGAGCGAGTTTTGCATCATAAAGCATTACCGGTACAATTGCCGAATCACCATCAACGATATCGAAGCCCGCATCTTTCATTCCTTTTTTAAAATAGGCAGTATTTTTTTCTAACCGATTTCTAAGGGAGTTGTCATTCTTAAGCATTTCAAATACTTTTATAGATGCACCAACGATTGCCGGAGCCAAAGAATTTGAAAACAAATAGGGTCTTGATCGCTGTCTTAGGAGGTCAATAATTTCTTTTTTAGCGGTAGTGTAACCACCCATGGCACCACCTAAAGCTTTACCGAGTGTGCCTGTGATAATATCTACGCGACCCATTACATTCTTTTCTTCAAGTGTACCTCTTCCGGTTGCGCCAATAAATCCGGCTGCATGACATTCGTCTACCATAACTAAAGCATCATATTGATCTGCTAGGTCACAAATTTTATCTAAAGGCGCGACTAATCCATCCATAGAAAAAACACCATCGGTTACAATGATTTTAAATCTTGAACCATCAGCTTTTGCTTGCTGTAGTTGTTTTTCTAAGTCAGCCATATCATTATTTTGATAACGATACCTTTTGGCTTTACATAGCCTTACCCCATCAATAATTGATGCATGATTTAATGAATCTGAAATAATAGCATCTTCAGCGGTTAGCAGTGGTTCAAATACGCCGCCATTCGCATCAAAGGCAGCCGCATATAATATGGTATCTTCTGTACCATAAAACTCAGCGATATCTTTTTCTAGTTTTTTATGGATGTCTTGAGTGCCACAAATAAAGCGAACTGATGACATTCCGAAACCATGCGTATCCATCACATCTTTTGCTGCTTGAATTACTTCAGGGTTCGATGACAAACCTAAATAGTTATTTGCACAGAAATTTAAAACTTCTTCACCTGTTGCTATTTTTATTGAGGCGTCTTGAGCTGAGGTAATAATTCTTTCTTCTTTATATAAGCCTTCTTCTTTTATTTGTGCTATTTCTTTTTGAAGGTGTTCTTTTACTTTTCCGTACATAGCTTACTTTTCTATATGAATTCTAAATGTATGTCTTCGTTGATATACACAATAATTTTATTTTCTATGGCATAACCCATCATTTCTAAGGCATCTGCATACGAATATAACTGTTCAGTAAATTTAGAGTTTTTCTTTCCGGTCTTATAATCAAGTATGATTGCTTTTTTGTTTTTAATTACTACACGATCGGGTCTAAGAAAAGTTCCTTTTTCGGTAATGATATCTTTTTCATTAAGTATCTCAAAGTCTGATTGAAAATACTGATTTAAAGAAGGGTGTTGAACAATTTTGTGGGTGATACCATGTATATAAGCATACTCTTCTTGGGTATAGACATCTGTATTAACACCTAAAAAAATAGCCCTATCAATATCTTCTGCAGTTTTAATATGACTCATTATATAATGTATCAGATTGCCTTTTGATAAAGCTTTGTCCCTATCCGTGCTCCAAGACAAGCCAGATTGGGTTACAATATTTAAATTCGGCCGATTTTTATTAGAGTATTGATACTGCACAACCTGAGGTTCTTCAATCACTTCATTGGTGAGTTTTACAGGAATCTTACCAAAAATGTATTTATTTTGATGGTCTTTCCAAAGTTCTTTTTGTTTCAAGAAATCAATAAAAAGTCCGGAAGTTACATTCATTTTATGAGCGCCACTTTTTGCAAGATCTTTCTTTGTAATCACATATAAACCTTTAACGGCTCTTGTTAAAGCAACATAGAGAACATTAAAAAAGTCAAGTTCTAACTTATGATGCTCAGCATTAAAAAGTTCTTCAGCTTTTTCTGAATACTCAACAACTTCGCCGCTTTTAGAGATGAGCATTTGTTCAAAGCCATTAAACTCTTTGGGTTCAACAGGCAACCATAATTTAGGTTCAATTTCTTGGTGTATTCTAGAATTGGCAAAAGGATAAATAACAAAGTTGAATTCTAACCCTTTAGATTTATGAACGGTCATAATTTGAACCGCATTGATACCGTCTGGAGAGGATACACTCAATTTATCTTTTTTCTTTTCCCAATAGTCTAAGAATATGGTAATACTTTCGCCTTCATTTTCCTCAACCTCAATAATTACATCCATAAAATAATTAATGTGTGCATCAGAAAACGGAACAAGATCAAATTGTTTTATTGCATCTTCTATTAAATCATAAACAGATTTGGTTTTTAGTTTGGTTAAGTTAAAATTGAATTCAGAATCTAAATATGCGATGCAGTGTTTCAAATTGTTAGAAATAAACCCATGTCTTTTTATATTATTAGGCGCTAAAAAGGCTAAAATGTCATATGCTAGTTCTTCGTCATAAGGTGTTTCAATTAACTTTAAGAGCTTAATTAAAAATCGCACCTTTGGGTTATTTTTTATTAAGAGACTTTCAGATGATATAATAGGTATATCATTTTGACTTAGAAAATCAGCAAGCAGCACCCCATCATCATTTCTTCGAACCAAAATACAAACATCACTGTATTCATAATTTTGATGCACTATCTCATTGATGGTTTTTAAAACGTCATCACAGTATTGTTCATTTAATGTTTTTTGGTCATTTATTTCTAAAAAATGTAACTGCACCAAACCATCATTATATATTTTCACTTCTTGCTGGTTGCCTTCTTCAAATAAATTGCGATATGCTGAATTTTGAAAAACATTTAAGGTAGATGTGAAGAAGGCATTATTAAATTCAACAATTTCTTTATGACTTCTATAATTTACTGGGAGTGACTCAACTTTAGGAGCTACTACAAACGGATTTTCATAAAGGCTAATTAAATTGAGAAACTGTTCTGCTTTACCGCCGCGCCAACGATAAATGGCTTGTTTTGCATCACCAACTAAAAAAAGTGAACCATGACTACTTGCAAGTGCATTGTCAATTAAGGGTATGAGATTGCGCCATTGTAATTCAGAAGTGTCTTGAAATTCATCAATAAAAAAGTGATTGTATTTTTCGCCTAGCCTTTCGTAAATAAATGGTGCAGGCTGATCCTTTATTTGCTCTGAAATTAAGGTATTGAAATTTGAAATATGTAGTTGATTCTTGGTGGTTTCTATTGATTTTATTTCTTGTCGTAAGGCATTTAAAACGGTCAAAGGCACGATATTTTTGAAAATATTTCGCAACATTTTTAAGTGAGTTGCCTTTTTTTGAATCTGATCAAACAAATTGCTAAATTCAATATGTAGTTCGTCTAGAATACTTTTTATGCCTTGATCACAAGTTTTTGTGTAGAGCGGATTTGTATTAAAATTTTGAATCCAATTTAGATTTGCATCAAATTTGATGATTCCTTTAGCAATTTTAGCTATCAGTTTAGGAAAAGAACCACGATTAAAGTCTGAAAAAGCCAAACCGTTATCACTAATAAGTTTTAGAATGGTGTTGGCATTTTCACCAATGTCTTTCTCTAGCGTTTTTATTTTTTCTTTAAGGCTAACTTGTACTTTTATAAAAGAGTCAATGTCTTTTTCTTTCAGTTTGTTTAAAGGGTCAAAATTATTCTCTTTAAAAAGTAGGGCACTTATTTTTATTAAATCATAAGAAACATCCCAGCTTTTATTGCCATCTGCTTTGTCTAAAGCAAAATCAATAAGAACTTTTGTTAATTTTTCATGGCTACCTGCTTTATTTACCAATTTTGAAACGGCCTCTTCAATTAATAAATTGGTATCTAAGATGACATCAAAATTTTGAGGAATTTTTAAATCTTTTGAAAAGGTTCTAACAAGCCTATGTGTAAATTTATCAATGGTTGAAATATCAAAAAAGGCATAATTATGAAGAATGTCTTTCAAGGTGTATTTTGCCTTTTTCTGAAGTTCTTTTTTATCAATTTCAAGTTCTTCTAGAAGGCTATTATAAAGGGCTCGATATTTATCATGTATCTCCTCTTTACTAAATTCAAAAAGGCTCGATAAAATACGAGTTTTCATTTCGGCAACCGCCTTATTAGTAAAAGTAATGGCTAGAATTTTTTGATACGCTTTTTGATTTTTTAGAATAATTTTTAGGTACTCTTTGGTTAAGGTATGGGTTTTACCTGACCCAGCTGAAGCGTTAAAAATTTTGAAAGAGTGATTCAAATTTGTGATGATTATATTCTAGTCTTACTTAAGGTTCTTAACAAATAATTGATAGAACTTAAATGTTAAAAACGTAAATTTGACGAAAGGAAATTAATTAATCTAAAAATACAAAATTTATGGCTTTCGAATTACCAAAATTACCGTATACATATGATGCCTTAGAACCGCATATTGATGCTCGAACTATGGAAATTCATTATTCAAAGCATCACAACGGATATACTACGAAATTGAATAATGCTATTTCAGGTTCTGATTTAGAGGGAAAATCTATTGAAGATATATTGACAAACTTAGATATGTCAAACAGTGCTGTTAGAAATAATGGCGGTGGGTTTTTTAACCATTCTTTATTTTGGGATATCATATCGCCAAACGGAGGGGGAGAGCCATCTGGAGAATTAGCAAGTGCTATAAATGATGCCTATGGATCATTTGAAGCTTTTAAAGAAAAATTCAGTAGCGCTGCCGGAACACGATTTGGTTCTGGTTGGGCATGGTTATGTGTTCATAAAGGAGGTAAAGTTGAAGTTTGCTCTACCCCAAATCAAGATAACCCATTAATGCCAGGTGTTGACTGTGGTGGCAATCCTATTTTAGGACTTGATGTTTGGGAGCATGCATACTATTTAAATTATCAGAATAGAAGACCAGATTATGTTCAAGCTTTTTTCAATATTATTAATTGGAATAGAGTTTCAGAACATTATGCTGCAAATAAGTAATAAACAGGTTTTCAACGAATTAAGAAGCCCTTCTCGAAATATCTAGGAGGGCTTTTTTATTGTCAAATTTTTGAAATAGAAAAGGGCGGAATCAGATTCCACCCTTTTCGTCCCAAATCTTACCATAAACTTAACCTACTTATGCTATGGCAAAACTAAATTACTGGTATTGCATGAAATAAAAAAGAAAATATAAACTTTTTTAACATTTGAGAGGCCTATAAAAGTCAGTAAAAATGAATTTAATGTAGGTTTAAACCTATTAATTATAGATATTAACAAATAAAAAAGGCAGCGTATGACGCTACC
>CAZKQM010000046.1:10610-23534 GCA_964554895.1 uncultured Maribacter sp.
TTTTTTCCCCAAATCTTACCATGAACTTAACCTACTTATGCTATGGTTCTACAAATATAAGATGAGATATTTTCATTGGCACAAGCTTTTAGATGAACGTCAATAATGCTAGCTGAAATACCTTTTTAATTAAAGGACGCCAATTTTTATAAGAAATTCGATTCAATTTTTGATAAATAAAAAAGGCAGCGTATGACGCTACCTTTTTTCCCCAAATCTTACCATGAACTTAACCTACTTATGCTATGGTTCTACAAACATAGGATGTCTTATTCATTTGATTTAATTTTCTTGTTCAATGCTAAATAAAAAGGGTTGTTCTACCAAAATGAAGATTTTTAACAGAATTGCGGTAAGATAAATGTAATGGTCTTAAGGAGTAAAAATAAAAAAGGCGGAGAGATCTCCACCTTTTTTGCCCCAAATCTTACCATGAACTTAACCTACTTATGCTATGGTAGACCCTAAATTAATCGTGACATGCCTTAAAATGGCTATATCTCCGCTCAAATGCTGTAATTATCGTTGAATTACAGTATTTAGTCTTTATACTCAGTTAAAGTCTAATAAGCTCGTTCGTTTTTGCCTTCATAGAAATTTATAAAAGCCCTATTAACAACTCGATTACCCCCTGTGGTAGGATAGTTTCCGGTGAAATACCAATCACCTAAATTTTTAGGACAAGCTTGATGTAAATTTTCAATAGATTGATAAATGATTTCGACTTCAGCTTTCATATCTGGTGGACACAACAATTTTCCAATTTTCTTTGAAATTTCATCTGAATTAAATGGTGCGTAAAAATCTTTAACATAGTTGACGATATCTTCATCGTTCTTTTCAGCCTGAGAAACACACTTTTTATAAATAGCCTCAACTTTATTTAAAGTGCCCTTATCTTTATGTAATTCTAACGCAGCTCTAAAAGCAATAAAATCTTCTAATTTTGCCATGTCGATGCCATAGCAATCAGGGTACCTAATTTGTGGTGCTGATGATACTACAATTATTTTCTTAGGTAATAAACGATCAAGAATTCGAAGAATACTCTTTTTAAGGGTGGTACCTCTTACAATGCTATCATCAATAATTACCAAATTATCTCCTTCATCAACTGATCCGTATGAAATATCATAAACATGTGCTACTAAATCATCTCTACTACTGTCTTGTGTAATGAATGTTCTTAGTTTTGCATCTTTAATCGCTACTTTTTCAATTCTTGGCCTGACATCTAAAATTTCATGTAACTCTTTACTAGTTATTTTTGAACCAAGGGCAAGAATTTGTTCTTCTTTCTTCTTATTCAAATAGTTTTGTGCCTCTTTAATCATACCCAAGAATGAAGTTTCAGCGGTATTTGGAATATAAGAAAACACGGTTTTTTTGATGTTATCATCAATGGCCGTAAGAATTTTAGGAAAAATAAGTTTTCCTAATTCTTTTCGCTCTTCATAAATTTCTTGATCACTTCCGCGTGAAAAATAGATTCTTTCAAAAGAACACGCCAAACGCTCTGTTGGTTCTAAAACTTTTTTAAGTAACGTATTTCCATTCTTCTTTATAATAAAAGCATGACCTGGGTCGAGTTCTTTTACCTCATCATAAGCAACATTGAATACCGTTTGAATTGCAGGTCTTTCAGAAGCTACCACCACTACTTCATCATCTTGATAATAATAGGCTGGTCGAATTCCACCGGGGTCTCTTAAAACAAAGGCATCACCATGACCTAATAATCCGGCCATTGCATATCCACCATCAAAATTTTTAGCAGCTCTTTTTAATATTTTGTGAATTTTTAACCGCTCTGCAATTAAGGGCGAGGCTTCTTGTTTATTGTATCCTTCTTTTTTGATTTGCTTATATAATTTTGCAACAGCATCATCAAGAAAGTGACCAATTTTTTCCATAACCGTAACCGTGTCTGCCATTTCTTTAGGATGCTGCCCCAGTTGAATTAAGTTATCAAAAAGCTCATGAACGTTGGTCATATTAAAATTACCAGCCATAATAAGATTTCGATGCATCCAATTATTTTGGCGAAGAAAAGGGTGCACACTTTCAATGCTGTTTTTACCAAACGTACCATAGCGAACATGACCTAACAACAATTCTCCTATGTATGGAATATTTTTTTTCTGAAGCAAAACATTATTAACATATTCTGGGTTTTGCTCCATCTCGGTATTAATACGGGCATTAATTTGAGCAAAAATATCTTGAATAGGTTGTTGTTGACTTGATCGCACACGACTCATAAATCTTTCGCCTGGGTTCATATCGAGTTTTATACTCGCAAAACCCGCACCATCTTGCCCACGATTGTGCTGCTTTTCCATCATGAGGTACATTTTGTTTACCCCATAAAAAGCGGTTCCGTATTTCTTTTTATAGTACTCTAATGGTTTTAAAAGGCGTATTACTGAAATACCACATTCGTGTTTAATTGCATCACTCATTTTTGTCAATAAAAAAGCCCCGATTTGACAGGGCATTATATTTTATGTTAATTCAATATTAAATTGGGTTAATGATTTAAAATGATGTAATCGTTTGTTTACATCAGCTCTATCTAGTTGTTCCATTTGTTCTGTTCCAAATTTTTGAACTGAAAAAGAAGCGAGATTTGAACCATGAATCACTGCATTTTTCATATTTTCAAATGTATGGTTTTTGGTGGCTGCTAAATATCCAGCAAATCCGCCAGCAAAGGAATCACCTGCCCCAGTTGGATCAAAAACTTCTTTCAGCGGTAAAGCTGGTGCAAAAAAGATGTTACTCTCATGAAATAATAAAGCCCCATGTTCTCCCTTTTTAATAACTACAAATTTTGGCCCCATATCATAAATTTTATGGGCGGCATTTACCAAAGAATATTCGCCAGTTAATTGACGCGCTTCTTCATCATTGATCGTTAGCACATCAATTTTACCAATAACTTCTTTTAATTCGAACAAAGCATTATCCATCCAAAAATTCATAGTATCCAAAATGATTAATTTTGGTCGTTCTTTCATTTGACTTATTACACTCATTTGAATACTAGGATGCAGATTTCCGAGCATCACTACCGCAGCATCTTTAAAATTTTCAGGCACAACGGGTATAAAATCGGCTAAAGTGTTCAATTCTGTAACTAAAGTATCTCTTGTGTTTAAATCATTGTGATAGCGTCCTTTCCAATAAAAAGTTTTACCTCCGGCAACAATTTCAATTCCTGAGATATCAATATTTTTACTAGTAAGAAGGTCTAAATATTTTTGCGGAAAATCTTCACCAACAACTGAAACAATACCTGTTTCAACATTGAAATGTGATGCTGCAAGGCCAATGAAAGTTGCTGCGCCACCTAAAATTTTATCGGTTTTGCCAAAAGGAGTTTCTATTTCGTCAAATGCAACCGTACCAACTACTAAAAGCTTACTCATAATTTATTTTGTGGCATAAAATTGAGCCGCAAATATAAGGTTTTGAAAAGGTTTTTGACACGAGTGTTTATATCAAATAATAAAATTTTCACTGCCATAAAAATATTTTCACTTCCGTCCAAAATCCGCAGGTATTTCGCCCCAAGCCTTGGTTTCCCATTTGACAATTGGTGTATTGTAAGAATTCTTATTTAGCCAGTCAATTGCACGCCTAATTAAATCAAATAAGGCCTTGTTTTTTTCAGTTTCAACTAATTTGGTGTTGCATGATTTCTTACTCACCCAACTCATGGCTGTTCTTGAATCAGTATAAATAATACGATCACTTTTGTTTTGTTTGAGAAATGCCAAACCATGAACTAGGGCTAAAAATTCTCCAATATTATTTGTGCCTTCGGAAAAAGGCCCTTGTTTAAATAGTTTTTTCTTTGTTTTTGTATCAACACCTTGATACTCCATAATGCCTGGATTTCCGCTTGATGCTGCATCAACAGAAATAGAATGAAAGTTCGGCTCACCTATTTTTAATAAGGCTTCTTGTGAAAGTTCAGTTACTCCTTTTTTCTTCCCTTTATAAAATTCGTAATTGCTATTAAATGCTTTTTTGGCTTCTTCAAAACTTGAAAAAGATTTGTATTGCGCACCTTTTTGACCTGTAATTTGAGCTTTGCAATCATCCCAAGTTTCATAAACACCTGGCCTTTTGCCTTTCCAAACTACATAGAATTTTGCTTTTTTAGCCATTACTCAAGGTTAAATCAATGCCTTTATTTTCTACCTTCTTTGAAAGGGTCATCACCGTTTAAAGTGATATTTTGAGAGGACAATAATTCTTCAATCACTTGTGGAAAATGGGCGTACTCTAGTTCACTGACTTTTTTAGCGATGGTTTCAACTGAATCAGTTGGTAGAAGTTGAGTTTTAGCCTGAAAAAGTATGGCTCCGTCATCATAATTTTCGTTTACATAATGTATGGTTATGCCTGTTTCGCGCTCTTTATGTTCTTTTACAGCCTGATGTACATACTTACCATACATTCCTTTTCCACCAAATTTTGGTAGTAATGCAGGGTGTATATTAATAATTTGATTGGGGTATTTTTCAACCATTGCTTGAGGTATTTTCAATAAGAAACCTGCCAATACAATGAGGTCTGGTTGTAAGGAATGAAGTATTTTTAAAATACAATCTGAATTCGAAAAAATAATTTTATTGAAATATAAACAATTGATATTCAGTTTATTACATCGATCAATAATTTTGGCACTCCTTTTGTTAGTGAGTACGCAGGCAATTGAAACTTGCGAATTATGTTCGAAATACTTTATAATGTTCTCAGCATTTGAACCAGAACCAGAAGCAAAT
Organism: uncultured Maribacter sp.; assembly: GCA_964554895.1. Lineage (GTDB taxonomy): Bacteria > Bacteroidota > Bacteroidia > Flavobacteriales > Flavobacteriaceae > Maribacter_C. The sequence goes on from CAZKQM010000046.1 coordinate 15,407, forward strand.
AAAACTATTTTTTTCATTGAAAATACAAAGCTTAGAATATCAGATTTTATGATGCGAAAATAGTGTTACCGTGGTTAAATTTCATAAATTAGACTACATTTTAACGGTAAATCGTGTATTTAGTCCAAAGTTTTTTATTTTTGCCAACAATTTAAATTTTTAAAACCAATATTATTATGTCAGACATTGCATCAAGAGTTAAAGCTATTATCGTTGATAAATTAGGAGTCGATGAAAATGAAGTAGTATCAGAAGCTAGCTTTACTAATGACCTAGGGGCAGATTCACTTGACACTGTTGAGTTGATTATGGAATTCGAAAAAGAATTTGATATTCAAATTCCAGACGATCAAGCAGAAAATATCGCAACGGTAGGTCAAGCTATCAGTTATATAGAAGAGGCGAAATAATCTTTATGATTTTTTAATAAGATTTTTTAATATCCATGCGATTGTTTTCTATTGCATGGATATTTTTTAATGTATAGTATCAATTTTAAGCAGTGCAAAACTAAGTTCAATGCAATTAAAAAGAGTTGTCGTTACTGGTTTAGGTGCCTTAACACCTATAGGAAATACCCTTGATGAATACTGGACGGGCTTAATCAACGGTAAAAGTGGTTCTGCTCCTGTGACATATTATGATACCGAAAAGTTTAAGGTCAAATTTGCCTGTGAACTAAAGAATTTTGAAGCTACTGAATTCTTTGATCGTAAACAGGCTCGAAAATTGGATCGTTTTGCGCAGTATGCTTTAGTTGCTTCTGATGAAGCTATTGAAGATTCAGGGTTAGATTTAGAAAGTCTTGATAAATTTAGAGTAGGTGTTATTTGGGGTGCTGGTATTGGTGGATTAGAAACCTTTCAAAATGAGGTATTAAATTTTGCAGAAGGCGATGGTACACCAAGGTTTAACCCATTCTTTATACCAAAAATGATTGCTGATATTGCACCTGGCCATATTTCAATAAAGCATGGCTTTATGGGTCCAAATTACACTACAGTTTCAGCATGTGCATCGTCAGCAAATGCTTTGATAGATGCTATGAATACCATTCGTTTAGGACATTGTGATGTTGTTGTGTCAGGCGGAAGTGAAGCTGCTGTTACAATTGCTGGTATGGGCGGTTTTGGTGCTATGCATGCCTTATCAACAAGAAATGATAGTCCTGAAACTGCATCAAGACCTTTTGATGCGAATAGAGATGGTTTTGTTTTAGGTGAAGGTGCCGGAGCTCTAGTATTAGAAGAATACGAACATGCCAAGGCAAGAGGAGCTAAAATATATGCCGAAGTGGCTGGCGGGGGTTTGTCAAGTGATGCTTATCATATGACTGCTCCTCATCCTGAAGGAAAAGGGGTTGTACGTGTTATGCAAAATTGCTTAGAAGATGCAGGCTTAAAACCCGAAGATGTTGATGCCATAAACACACATGGTACATCAACGCCTTTAGGTGATGTCGCTGAGTTGAAAGCAATTTCAGAGGTCTTTGGTAAACATGCCAAAAACATCAACATTAATTCTACCAAGTCTATGACGGGGCATTTATTAGGTGCTGCTGGTGCTATTGAAGCTATTGCTTCAATCTTATCAATGAAACACGGTATTGTACCCCCAACAATTAATCACACTACGGTTGATGAAAATATCAATCCTGATTTGAACTTAACCTTAAATAAAGCTCAAAAAAGAGATGTAAAAGTTGCGATGAGCAATACCTTCGGATTTGGTGGTCATAATGCATGTGTTGTATTCAAGAAAATCAGTTAAAAAATGAATTTTCCATCCAATTTATTTAATTCCCATTCAAAAGATGATGGGAATTTTTTTTTGGGGGTTACCAAAATTCTAGGTTTTAAGCCTAAAAATATTGAGATTTTTAAAAAAGCATTTTTACACCGTTCGGCAAATAAAAAAGATGAACAAGGTAACCCATTGAATTATGAACGTCTTGAATTTTTAGGCGATTCAATGTTGGGCACTATTATTTCTAAGCATTTATATAATGAAGTACCTTTAGGCGATGAAGGATATTTGACTAAAATGAGGTCTAAAATAGTGAGTCGTGAACATTTGAATGAATTGGGCAAGGACTTAAACCTAATTCAATTTGTGCAGAGTAGGATACCAAAATCACATTTTGGAGAAAATATTCATGGTAACGTTTTCGAAGCCTTAGTAGGGGCTATTTATTTGGATCGGGGCTATAAATACTGTGATAAATTTATAAACGAAAGAGTCATTAAACCTTATGTTGATATAGAGCAATTAGAAGGCAAGGTAATCAGTTATAAGAGTTTGGTCATTGAATGGTGTCAAAAACAGAAAAAAACCTTTAATTATAATGTCTATGAAGACACCGGTAATGATAGCCATAAACATTTTGCAGTTAAACTATCAATAGGAGATTCTATTGTCGCAAAGGCCCGAGCAACTTCTAAGAAAAAGGCTGAAGAAAGAGCCTCAAAAAGAGCATTTTTCGCACTTCAAGACAAGATTGGAAATTCCAATTAGATATTTTTAATATACGTTACTAGCTTTATAATACATTAGAATAGTCAAAACTTAGGCTATATGTGTTTTTAGTTTTATATTTGAAGTTCGCACTTTCATGATGGCAGTACATAAAATCTCAAATGATTTTTATGAAGAATCCTTTACGTTGCTAGGTATACGCAGTAGTATGAAGGATTTTGCAGTAGCGTATGCCTTAAATGAAACCATAAAATCGAAATTTAAAAGGTGTTCAAAAGATTTAGCATTATCTGAAGAATTGAGCTTTCCAACCTTTGAATGGAAAGATGAAAATAATGATGATTATTGGACCCTGATTACAAATTCTATCAGTAAAGAAGAAGCTTTAAATGAAGCTGATTTATTCGCGAATGAGCCTTCTTTTATGAATTTTTATGTTCTTGCTGAGCACAAAGACGCTGATTATTTGTTGAAGATAGAACACGATCATGATTTATATTTTGATGTGCTTAAAGCGTTACAAGAAATACCAAAAATTGTAACTGCCTATGCCATTGAAATTGATAATTTAAAGTCAAAGACCAACTTAATATATTATTAGATGCAAAGTAAAAAGAAGACAAAGATTGTTGCTACACTAGGTCCGGCGACCAGTAGTAAAGATGTGTTGCGAAAAATGATTGAAGCGGGAGTTAATGTCTTTAGAATTAATTTTTCTCATGCTGATTATGCTGATGTCGAAGAACGTATTAAAATGATACGTGAATTGAATGAAGAGATGAAAATTTATACGGCAATTTTAGCCGACTTACAAGGTCCTAAACTAAGAGTTGGCGTAATGTCAGGTGAAGTTGTTGTAACACCCGGAGATGAAATAGATTTCATTACAGGTACACCTTTTGAAGGAGATGCCGAGAAAGTGTATATGAATTATGAAAACTTTCCACGAGATGTAAAACCTGGTGAGCGTATTTTATTAGATGACGGAAAACTGATTTTTGAAGTTATTTCTACCAATGGCTCAGATACAACAAGAGCTAAAGTTATTCAAGGCGGTCCTTTAAAATCTAAGAAGGGCGTGAATTTACCTAATACTGATATTTCACTTCCAGCACTTACTGAAAAAGATATTAAAGACGCTATTTTTGCTATTTCTAAAAATGTAGATTGGATTGCCCTTTCCTTTGTTCGTTTCAGTCAAGATTTAATTGATCTTCAAAAAATCATTAATGAGCATTCAGAACATAAAATTCCTATTATAGCTAAAATAGAAAAACCTGAGGCGGTTGAAAACATTGATAAAATTGTTGCTTATTGTGATGGTTTAATGGTAGCGCGAGGTGATCTGGGTGTTGAGGTGCCTGCCCACGAAGTGCCATTAATTCAAAAGCAACTTGTTTTGCGAGCTAAAAAAGCGCGTATACCTGTTATAATTGCAACGCAAATGATGGAAACCATGATTACGAGTTTAACACCAACTAGAGCAGAAGTGAATGATGTTGCGAATTCTGTGATGGATGGTGCTGATGCCGTGATGCTTTCAGGTGAAACATCGGTTGGCAATTACCCTGTGCAGGTTATTGAAAAAATGGCGAGTATTCTATTAAGTGTTGAAAATTCAGATCTTATAAGTGTACCTCATGAACCACCGCATATTAGAACAAATCGCTATATCACAAAATCGATTTGTTATCATGCAGCAACTATGGCCAATGAAATAAAAGCAAAAGCTATTTCAACCTTAACGAACAGCGGGTATACTGCTTTTCAAATTTCTGCATGGAGACCTAGTGCACATATATTGGTGTTTACATCAAATAAAAGAATATTGAGTCAGCTCAATTTGCTTTGGGGCGTGAAGGCTTTTTATTACGATAAATATGTATCAACTGATGAAACTATAGAAGACGTGAATCAAATTGCGTGTCAAAAAGGCTTTTTAGATGTTGGTGATATGTTGATTAGTTTGGCCGCCATGCCCATAAAGGATAAGGGAATGGTCAATACATTGAGAGTTACAGAAATTGAAACCTGTAACTTTTAGGTTGAACATATATTTTTATTAGTAAGGTCTTGAGTGAATTTTGCACTCAAGACCTTTTTGCATTAAGACCTTCAATTGAGGACCCACAGAAATTTGAAGAACAATCGATATTCGTAAGGATAGGTAAAAAAAGCGGACTAATTACGTATCTATTAATCAATTTTTTTAGACAGTATCGATAATGAAATATGAATTCCATGATCAAAAGCTAGGATCTTTGTTTGCTTTTACAGATGATATTAGAAGAGATGAGAATAACTTCAAAATTAATTCAGGGAATATTTCTATTTTATGGAATAGAAACCATAAAGCAGTTGAAGTTCAAGTTGATGAATTAACCATACGTTTACTTCCAAATCAATTGATGACAACTACCTATTTACAGCATATTTCTTTCGACAAAACAAATCTTTCGCTGACAGCTTTTTTGTTCAATAGAGAGTTTTATTGTATTTCAGACCATGACACTGAAGTTTCATGTAATGGGATTTTGTTTTTTGGCACTCAAGATCTTCCTATAGTAACAATTCCAAAAGACCAAAAGAGAAAATTTTCAAATTTATATGATGTTTTTCAAGATGAATTTGCAACGCCTGATAAAATTCAAGGCGACATGCTGCAAATGCTTTTAAAGCGACTCATAATAATGTGTACAAGATTAGCCAAAGAACAATTAATCGTTAGAGACTTAGACAATGAACAGATTAATGTAGTTCGCAAGTTTAATGTTTTGGTTGACACACATTACAAAACAAAACGTAAAGTCAGTGATTATGCTGACTTATTATTTAAAAGCCCAAAGACTCTATCTAATCTTTTTGCACGATACAAACAAAAATCACCGCAACAAATTATATTAGAAAGGTTAGCCTTAGAGGCAAAACGTTTGATTCATTTTACTGATAAGCAAAATCAAGAAATTGCATTTGAATTGGGCTTTAATGATCCAGCTCATTTTAGTCGATTTTTTAAAAAGATGACCGACTTTTCGCCCACTCAATACCGAGAAAATATGGCGATACCCGCATAAAGGGAAATTTTTACAAGCAGTCGGGCAATCTGTAATAACATTGAGGTCTTTTCTTAACGCATCTTTGCTATGTAATATAAAAATAGAAAAAGATGAAGACACAAATAAAATCACTTTTTAATCTAATAGAAATTTTTAGAAATTCTAAAAATTCAATCATAAGTCCTATAAATGCGCAATTGCACTGTGAGCAGAAATATCATCATGATTTTTATTGTGATGCAGAGAAACCTTTTATATCCTATTAATTTTTAAAATATATAATATGAGCACATTTAATGTACCAAAAAGAGAAGAAGTAAGTGCAAATAATCAGGCAATATTTGACAATTTAGAAAATACTTTAGGCTTTGTTCCAAATCTATATGCGACCTATGCACATTCTGAAAATGCTTTGCAAAACTATCTTAATTTAAGTAATGCAAAAACATCTTTAAACGCTAAACAAAAAGAGGTGGTCAACCTAGCCGTGAGTGAAGTTAATAGCTGTAAATATTGTCTTTCAGCACATACTGCTATCGGAAAAATGAACGGCTTTACTGACGAGCAAATTTTAGAATTGAGAGCAGGTCAAGCATCATTTGATTCAAAATTGAATGCTCTTGCTGGTTTAGCAAAAAACATAACTGAAAATAGAGGAGCTGCCAGTGAAACAGTAGTGAATGATTTTCTAAATGAAGGTTGGACCAAAGAAAATTTAGTTGATACAATTGTTTTGGTAGGTGATAAAACCATATCAAACTACTTACATAAAACAACAGATGTACCTGTTGATTTTCCAGCTGTTCAACCTATAGAGTTTCAACCCGTTTAAAAGTAAAACTTAGACTGTCAGTTGAAGTACAGTCAAATAAATATAAATAACAATAAGTAAAATTTTAAATTAATTATGAAAAAAGTAATCGCAGTAGTAGCATTAGTATTTGGTGTAGCATTTTCAATGAATGCCCAAGATCAGATGATGAAAAAAGACCAAATGAAGGCTGAAGATGCCATGATGAAGAAAGACAAAATGGCTAAAGAAATGGTAAGTATAATTTCTTTAGAGCAAACAACGGGTGAATTTACCCAAAAGAAAATTACAGTTTCTGAAGGAACTTATGTTTTCGAAATTGCCAATAATGCAGTAGGCCATGATGTAGGTTTTGTATTGGTTCCAAAAGGAAAAGATATCAGCAAGCCTGAAAATCATATCCAAACAGCATATGTCACTGAGGTAGTTGGTACAGGAAAAAGACAAACGTCGAAGCCTACAACATTGGCTAAAGGTGAATATGTTTATTTTTGCCCCATGAATCCTACATCTACTGATAATGTTTTAACGGTAGAATAATAATTCAAAATATGATTTTTGAAGCCATGCGTTAGCATGGCTTTTTTTGTTAAAAGTCGAATTGTAACTGAACCAATACCTCTTCTTTTTCTTTTGAGGTCACTTTTTTATCAGTATTTAAATTGGCTAAAGAAATACCTAATAAGCGTACTGAATTTTGAAGTTCTTGTTGGTATAATAAATTTTTCGCTGTTTCTAGCAAAAGGGTCTTATTAGAAACGAAATAGGGTAAAGTTTTACTGCGTGTTTGTAAGGTAAAATCACTGTATTTTATCTTCAAGGTAACTGTTTTACCTGCAATATTAAATTTCTTCAATCGGCGTTCCAATTCTTCAGAAATTTGTTCTAAACGCTCAAGCATAAAAATTTCACTACTCAAATTTTGATTAAATGTACGTTCGGCGCCTACTGATTTAGCAATACGATGCGGTTTTACTTCACTAGTATGAATACCGCGCACAACATCAAAATAAAAACGCCCACTTTTGCCAAAATTGACATCTAAAAAATCTGTAGTTTTTCTCTTTAAATCTTTTCCAGTAAAAATACCCAGTTTGTACATTTTTTCAGCAGTTACCTTGCCTACCCCATAAAATTTGCGAATATCTAAGGCTTCAAGAAAGTCTAAAACTTCTTCCGGATTTACAGTTTTTTGCCCATTAGGTTTATTATAATCACTGGCTATCTTGGCAATGAATTTGTTAATAGAAATACCTGCAGAAGCAGTTAGTTGTAATTCATCAAAAATTCGTTGCCGTATTTCTTGAGCGATTAAAGTTGCTGAGGGATTTCCTTTTTTGTTGACCGTGACATCTAAATACGCTTCGTCTAAAGATAGGGGTTCTACTAAATCAGTGTATTCATAAAATATTTTTCTGATGACCATAGAAATTTCTTTGTAGCGATCAAAACGAGCCTTTACAAAAATGAGTTCGGGGCAGTTGCGTTTTGCTATTACGCTACTCATGGCACTACGCACACCAAATTTACGAGCTTCATAGCTTGCAGCAGATACCACACCTCTTTGAGAGCTTCCTCCAACAGCGATAGGCTTTCCTCTTAAATCAGGATTATCTAATTGCTCAACTGAGGCATAAAATGCATCCATGTCAACATGAATAATTTTTCGTAAAGGAAAATTAGTTTCCATATCGTAAATTTATTGAACATATAATTGATACTGACCTTGTGGTAGAAATAGAACGTAAATTTTTAGTGACATCAGATGAATTTAAAAAACAAGCTT
>CAZKQM010000047.1:0-22844 GCA_964554895.1 uncultured Maribacter sp.
ATGCTTGCCTCTTCTGAAGTATTTGAATTTTTATTTGAATCAACTGATATTCAATTGTTTAAATTAATTAATGAAAATAATTACCTGTTTATAAGACTAGGCGATGTGTTCATTATTTTCGCTGTATTCATGATCTTTAGAAAATGGATTAAGAATGCTACTTTCTTAAAAATTGGACAAAGTACCTTATCCATCTATATTATTCATTTTATCATATTATACGGAAGTTTTACAGGACAAGGTTTATACCGCTATTTTAATTATTCTCTTACTTTAACACAAGCCATTTTAGGAGCAATCGTTTTTATGGCCCTTTGTTCTTTTTTAGCATTATTGTATGAAAAACATAAGAAGGAATTAAAAGCGCAAATGAAATCTTTACCCAAACGCCTATTTGGATTGAATAAAAACTAGCGCCTCAATTATTAGGGTCTTAAAGTTTCTATTATTTTAGAGACAAATTAAAAGATTGAAAAATGAGTGAAAAAAAATATTCCCCAATAGCTTGTGATTTAGAAAAAGATAAGAAATATTCTTGGTGTACTTGCAGTCATAGCACGAATCAACCTTTTTGTGATGGGTCACATAGAGCTGCTAAGGCGACTCCGCCATTATCGTTTATCGCTGAAGAATCAAAAAAGGCGTATTTATGCACATGCAAACTGACTAAAAATCCACCGTATTGTGATGGTTCGCACAAGAATTAACACTTTTAGAAAAAACTTCAAACCTGAAATAGTAATTATTTCAGGTTTTTTTTATCCTCTAAAAATCATAAAAAATCGTTAAACGGTAAATTTTTGCATAATTGCTCGACTATTTAAAAAAAATGCAATTATGTACTCTTCATTAAAATTCGGTTCCTTATGTTGGTTTGTAGGCTTAGTAGCCGTAAGTCATTTTTATTATAAAACTTCAAAATCTGATTCCTATTTAGCCCTAGCGGATGTCGACAAGAATATTGATGCTATAGCTGAAAATACTCCAAAATCTGTAGTCAATGATTTTTTAACCTTAGTATCAAAAGGCAGTGAAACCACCATCGATCAAGCGATACAACGAATTAATTCAAATTGGGATGAAAGCCATGAAATCATGCTCATTGAAAGCATCTATTTCTCGCAAAACTCTAGGTATTCAGACCGATTAATTAATCTACTAAAAAAGAAAACAGGTAAGAATTTTGGCTATGATTTTGACAAATGGTTTCAATATTTATGGAATAAAAATCCGACATATACAGATACCTATTATGAGTTTAAGGCTAAAATTCACGAACAGATAGACTCGAAATTCGGCCCCTATTTTAAGAACAGAGCCGATCAATCAACCATTCGCTTAGATGAGGTTCGATGGGGTGGCGTGCATCAAGATGGTATTCCCCCACTCCGAAGTCCAAAAATGATTTCAGCAGAGGAAGCCAACTATTTAGATGACAGTAATATTGTATTTGGCATTGAAGTCAACGGAGATAGCAGAGCCTACCCTAAAAGAATTTTAGCGTGGCATGAAATGTTTGTTGATACTGTAGGCGATGTACCGGTAGCAGGGGTGTATTGTACGCTTTGCGGTACAGTTATTCTATACAAAACAGAACATAACGGTCAAAACCATCAAATGGGTACCAGTGGCTTTCTTTACCGTTCAAATAAACTAATGTACGATCGTGCTACCCAATCACTATGGAGCACCTTAGAGGGCGAACCCGTCATTGGCCCATTAGTGGGCAAGGGTATAAAATTTGATTATTTGAGTGTGGTAACAACTACCTGGGGCGAATGGAAAAAGAGGCATCCTGAAACTTCTGTGCTATCATTGCAAACTGGGCATAGAAGAAATTATAATGAAGGTAATGCCTATAAAGCATACTTCGCCACTGATGAATTGATGTTTACGGTACCAAACATTGATAGAAGCCTTAAAAACAAAGACGAAATTCTATCAATACGATTGCCTAACGGTAGCGATGAAAACTATGCGATTTCAAGCAAGTTCTTGAAGAAAAATCCTATTTATTCTTTAGCAATTGACGGTATGAACCTCACTGTATTTACCGATCAATCAGGTGCACATCGAGTATTCAAAACAAAAGATTTGAACTTTACAGCCTATGATCAATTGAGCACAGCAATTGATGAAAATGGCACCAAATGGCGCATTGAAGAAGAAAAAATGCATACTGAAAACGGAGCAAGCTTAGAACGGTTTTCAAGCCATAACGCTTTTTGGTTTGGCTATAAAGCAGCATTTCCAGATACGCAATTGATTAAATAATTTTGTTATACGTTCTTACCTGCTGTACAAAAAATCCCGTTCAGCATAAAGCATGAACGGGATTTTTTATGGTTTAATTCTTCTTGAAAAGCACTATACGTGCAATGCACGATCAGCCGTAGCCGCTAAAGCTGCTTCTTTGACTGCCTCACTATAGGTTGGGTGCGCATGACTCATTCTAGAAATATCTTCAGCAGAAGCTCTAAACTCCATCGCCGTTACCGCCTCAGAAATTAAATCGGCACAACGTGCACCAATCATATGAACCCCTAAAACTTCATCAGTTTTTTCATCGGCTAGTATTTTCACAAAGCCATCAATATCCATACTCGCTCTGGCACGACCCAAAGCTCTCATTGGAAACTGACCTACCTTATAAGAAACACCAGCTTCTTTTAATTGTTCTTCTGTTTTACCAACTGCCGCAACTTCTGGCCACGTATATACCACACCAGGAATTAGGTTGTAATCTATATGTGGTTTTTGACCTGCTAAAGTTTCAGCTACCAAAGTACCTTCTTCTTCAGCTTTGTGCGCTAACATAGCCCCTTTAATTACATCGCCAATGGCATAAATATTAGATACATTCGTTTGTAAATGCGCATTAACAGCGATTCTACCTCTTTCTTCCGTTTTCACGCCAGCCGCCTCAAGATTTAATCCTTCAGTATACGCAGAACGCCCAACGGCCACCAAACAGTAATCGCCTTTAAAAACTACTTCTTGTCCTTTTTTATCATCTGCTTTGATGATTACTTCATTCCCCTTTCTCTCTACCGATTTAACCCCATGAGAAAGTGCAAATTTCACTTTCTGTTTCTTCATAGCCTTCATCAATTCTTTTGAAAGGCTGGCATCCATAGTAGGAATAATGCGATTTTGATACTCAACTACGGTAACCTCAGCGCCTAATCTTTTATACACTTGACCCAATTCTAAACCAATAACTCCACCACCAATGATTATCATGTGTTTCGGAATTTCTTTAAGCTTTAAAGCTTCAGTTGATGTAATGATTCTCTCTTTATCTAATTTGATAAAAGGTAGTGTTGAAGGTTTTGAACCGGTAGCGATAATGACATTTTTAGTTTCAATGGTTTGCGCTTTGCTTTTTCCTTTTTTGATTGAAATATGTGTCGCATCTTTAAAACTTCCTATTCCTTCAAATACTTCAATTTTATTTTTATCCATCAAAAACTGAATTCCCTTAGTAGTCATATCAACCACACCTTGTTTACGGGCAATCATTTTCTCAAGATTAACTTTCACTTCTCCCGGAATTTCAATTCCGTGTTCTTCAAAATGCTTTACGGCATCTTCATAATGGTGTGAAGAATCAAGTAATGCTTTAGACGGTATACAGCCTACATTAAGGCAAGTTCCACCTAGGGTACTATACTTTTCAATAATTGCAGTTTTCATTCCTAACTGTGCACAGCGTATCGCGGCAACATATCCACCGGGTCCTGAACCTATTACGGTTACATCATATTGACTCATAGTCTTTTTTTAATGAGATAATTTATTTGAAAGCAAAAATACAAATGCCTGCGCAATTAACGTACACAATCTAATTTTAAGTATGTTTTCAAACTAAAAATTCCGGTTTTTACATAAAGATTACCCTACCTCAAAAAGTTTGGTAGCTTTTGTTGTTGTAAAAATTCATAGTCATTTGAATAGTACTAATTTTCGTTCAATATCATTGTATGAAATTAACAATAATAAGTAAGGGTATTCGTTTGTTTTACTAGCTTTATAGTAATTTAAAAACGCCACCTATGATAATTTTTGGAACAAGAGGAGTAAAATCAACCAAAGCAAGAGGCCATTTTAATTGTCCGCAATGCGAAAAGAAAAGAGAGTACAGGCACCGAAAGGTAATGCAATTTTTTACCCTTTACTTCATTCCGCTCATTCCGTTAGGCAACAAAGGTGAATATGTTGAATGCAATCATTGCAAAGGCACCTTTATAACACGGGTTATCAACAATCAACCTTCAGGTGACAAACAAGCTTTTATGGCGCTATATGAAAAAGCTATACGTCACGTCATGGTTAAGATAATGCTTGCCGATGGCATTATTGATGACAAAGAAAAAGTTGCTGTTTTACAAATCATCAATAAATTCGGGCATAATGATATGACCGCTGCTGAATTAGACGATTATATCAAAGAAGTTCAAAAAGATAATAATGATATTTCAACGTATCTCAAGCATGTGGGTCCTTCATTAAACGAGCACGGTAAAGAAGTACTTATAAAATGTGCCTTAGCTGTGGCTTATTCTGATGGTCATTTTGACGACTCAGAAAAAGAGATGATTTTGAACATGAGTAAAATCATGGAAATGTCTTCTGCCCATTATAAGGGAATTTTGAGTGAATTCATTGAAAATATGAATTAAAAAATCTCCTAATCAGTTGTAAAAACCAACCCAATGAAAAATTCTTTTCAAGAGCGCCTTGCGTATAAAGCAGAACGCTTTTTAAGCAAAGGAGGCTCTTCAATTTTCAAAAGTCTTCTTGTTTTATTTTTAGTTGCCTTTGCCCTATTGGTTGGCTTGCGCATTCTTATGATACATCTTTTTCCGTCTTTAAATTATACCGGAAATGTTTTTAAAGACATTTGGATTACGTTTTTAGAAATGACCGCTCCTGGCAACATGAATCAAGACAATCACGCTCCTGTCTTTTTAAAAGTATTGACCATTTTATCGGGTTTAACAGGTGTTATTTTACTTTCTATGCTAATTGGTTTTATAACCACCACCCTGAATACCTTACTGTATGATTTTAGAAAAGGACGTGGTAAAGTTATTGAGCATGGCCATACGGTTATTTTAGGATGGAATGAACGTGTAGTTGATGTCATAAGAGAACTGATTTTAGCCAATGAGAGTGAATCAAAAGCTTCTGTAGTTATTCTTTCGTCTGTGGATAAAGAAACTATGGATAATTTGATAACCAAAAGGCTACCGGAAACCTTAACCACAGAAATCATTACCACACAAGGCGATTATGCCAATATCAATGAACTCAAAAGAATAAATGTTGCCTCTTCTAAATCGATAATCATTTTATCAAATTGCTCAGAAAGTGCCACACAAGACAAAAAACTAAGTAGTGATATTCAATCTGTAAAATCAATATTAGCGATAACTGCCTGCCAAGACGGAGAAAACAAATTACCTATTGTTGCTGAGATTTTCAACCAAGAAAAAAGAGAGATTATTGGCTTTTTTAATGACCCTAATATTATTGCTATCGATAGCTGGAACATCATGGGTAAATTATTAATTCAAACCTCATTAACCAGCGGCTTAGATACTGTATACAAGGAGATTCTTTCTTTTGATGGCTGCGAAATATATTTTCGTTCTAAGGATTGGAATAACACCAACTTCTATGACCTACCTTTCTATATGAAAGACGGAATTCCGCTAGGGATTTATTCAGAAGAAAACGGACTCATATTAAGACCGCCAACCGATACGCTTCTTAAAAATGGAGATACCGTGGTTATTCTGGCTGAAGATGATTCTACCATTGATTTTGACGGGCAACAATATTATTTTCCTAATAAAAATAATACCATCATTGAAAATAGATTAGAACAGCGCAAAAAACGTATACTTATTCTAGGGTGGCATAAAGTAGCAGAGGTATTTATTGATGAGGCTACTGATTATTTACTAGAAGATTCTGATTTTGACATTATGTTTGATGCTCCTGATGTAGAATTAATTGAAAAAGTAAACGCTATTACAAATTCTTATAAAGATTTTAATATCAACATTATTGATGCGAATCCTTTAAACATAAATCAACTCAAAAAGGTAAACCCAGAAGACTATGATAACATTGTGGTACTATCTCAAAGTACAGATGAACAATTGGCTGATAAAATAGATTCTGACACCCTTATTATTCTATTATTATTAAGAAAATTAGTGACTGATTATAGCAATTTGCATATCATCACTCAAGTGCTAAATTCTGAAAATCAAGAGATTATTACGCAAACTAATGTTGATGATTTCATTATTAGTAACAAGCTGATTACCATGATTTTGGCACAATTAAGTGAAGATGCTTTAATCAAAACATTCTATGATGATATCTTTTCAGAAGACGGTAGTGAAATCTATGTAAAACCAGCCACTTTGTATTTTGATAATTTTCCTCAAAAAATTTCATTCGCTGATGCTATTTTTTGTGCGCAACAACGTGATGAAATTTGCTTGGGTATTAGAAAAGGAGATAAATGTAAATCACTTAAAGAAAACTTTGGTGTGCATTTGAATCCTGATAAGGATCTACAACTTGAACTACAAGAAAATGATTTCTTAATTGTACTTAGCGAAGACGAATTGTAATCTTAATTAAACCAATTCGAAATTTTAGAAAGGGCTGAAGAAACTTCTTCAACCATCATAAATTCATGGCTTAGCCCTTTGGCAATAATATATGTGGTAAACAAAACATACATTACTAGTAATAACCAGGCATGTATTTTTTTAACTCCGTTTTTACTAAAGACAAAAATAAAGAAAACCAATACCGTAAGTATTAAAAGTAATACTCTGAGTTGCCCAATATTTTCAATAGTATCAGGCGTCATTGAAATAGGCCCGTAAATCAACGTAAATAAAAACAAAGGCAATCCTAAAGCAAAACAAACATCAAAAATGTTACTTCCTAAAGCATTCGCAACTGCATCATCATAATTGCCTTTCATGGCATCTTTATAAGAAATTATGGTATCAGGAACACTGGTTGCTGCTGAGGCTAATACCACAGAAACAAAGTAAATGGGCATACCAATAGCTTCGCCAAACATTTCACAGGCTTCAACCAACCAAAAACAAGCCATTCCAATAACTAATACAGACAAGAGCAAAAGGATAATAGCTTTAGGTTTATTCAATTTTGAATCGCCCAAAACCGCTGTAGACAAATCGCCTTTTATCAAAGCTACCGCTCGGTTGCCTCCATCAGCCTCATCTTCGTAATCATTTTCTACTTCTCCAGCGCCTTGACTTAATAACATATAGGCTACATAAACAAAATAAAGTAACATTAATACCAAACCATGTATCCAATCTAAAGTGGTACCTGTGATAAGAAAAATTAATGCCAATTCTGCCAAGATTAAAGCAATACCGTCTCTTAAAATTACCTTTCTTGAAATGTTTATCTGAGAAGAAATTCCCTTTCCAATTACCGCCAAAATAACTACAGCAGGAATAACCATAGCGTTAAATACCGCACTTCCTGCTGTGGTTCCAATGCCTCCAGAAAAGCCATCTTTATCCTTTAAAACAAAAAGAAAAAACAAGGTAGTAAACAACTCAGGCAAACTACTGCCGATGGCATTGATAGTTGCCCCTTTAATACCTTCTTTCATATTACGGCCCAAGTAGTTTGAAGCCATTTCAAAACCATCGCATGACCGCCAAATAGCGATGCAGGTTACTATAATTAATCCTAAAGATGAAATAATTGCCATAGAGTTGAGAATAAATGCAAATCTAGCTATAAAAAATACCATATTCATAAGTACTAACTATCTGTTTGCAGATAACCTGCTAAAATTGTAATATTACCCAAACGCCAAATTTTGGAGAATGTCAGATAAAAAAGAAAACACTACAAATCGTGAAAATGAAACTATTATAGCAAACAAGGAGCTGAATATAGGTGAGGCTCTTTTACCTGTTTTCATTTTGGTAGCCATGCTCGCTTACAACGTTTATGTTTTTGGCGACGATGCCTTAAGTGGTTCTAACCAGTTTATTCTTTTATTAGGAGGAGCAGTTGCTGCCCTAATTGGTTTTTTCAACAAGGTATCTTACAAGAAAATGATTGATGAAGTTGCTGAAAACGTCAAATCGACCACTGGTGCCTTGCTCATACTTTTGATGGTGGGTGCCTTATCAGGTACCTGGTTAATCAGTGGTATTATTCCTTCAATGATTTATTACGGTTTACAGGTCTTGAATCCCACTATATTTTTAGCGGCATGTGTGGTTATATGTTCGGTAATTTCAGTGGCGACAGGAAGTTCTTGGACCACAGCTGCTACCGTAGGTATTGCTTTAATAGGAATTGGTGATGCTTTAGGAATTTCATTAGGGATGACAGCAGGGGCTGTTTTATCAGGGGCATATTTTGGCGACAAACTTTCGCCTTTAAGTGATACCACTAATCTCGCCCCAGCAATGGCCGGTGGCGAATTATTCAGCCATATAAAATATATGACTTTGACTACAGTACCTACCATAACCATAACGCTTATTGTTTTTATTATACTTGGTTTTACAATTGACACCACGGGTTCTGCTGATACTGAAGCCATTTTAGCTTCTATTAATAAAAGTTTCAATATTTCGCCCTGGCTATTTTTAGTACCCATAGTTGTTGTTTTCTTAATTGTGAAGAAAGCACCACCGCTACTAGCTCTTTTAATAGGTACACTTTTAGGTGGTGTTTTTGCTTTAATTTTTCAGCCCCAAATTGTAGCCACTATTGGGGGAGGAGAAAGTTTGAATTTCACTACGGGTTATAAAGGCATTTTAAATGCCATTACGGTTAAAACATCGGTGGCCTCTGAAAATGAAATTTTAAGTGACTTATTTACAGCCAAAGGAATGAGTGGCATGCTGGGTACTATTTGGTTGATTGTATGCGCCATGGTTTTTGGTGGCATCATGGATGGCATAGGAGCTTTACAACGCATTACAAAATCATTATTGAGTTTAGCAAAAACTACTTTTGGTCTTTTTGCGAGTACCGTTGGTAGTTGCCTAGCATTAAATGTAACCGCATCTGATCAATATTTAGCCATTGTAGTGCCCGGAAAAATGTTTTCTAAAGCCTATAACGATCGTGGCCTTGCCCCAGAAAACTTAAGTAGAACTCTTGAAGATTCAGGTACGGTAACCTCGGTATTGATACCGTGGAACACCTGCGGAGCCTATCACAGCGGAGTTTTAGGCGTTGGTGTTGGGGAGTATATATATTTCGCAATTTTTAACTGGTTAAGTCCGTTAATGACCTTACTATTTGCAGCCCTTAACATCAAAATAAAACAGTTAACTGCCGATTAAAATTCGTGAAATCATTTTAGTTGTTCAGTTGTGTTAAAGACTTATTCTTGTTAATTTCACATAAAATTTAAATTATCAAGATGGCTACAATAACACTTCACGGAAATACTATACATACATCAGGTGAACTACCTTCAAAAGGAAGCAACGCCCCAGCATTTAATTTAACCAAAGGCGATTTATCAAACTGCACTTTAGCTGATTACCAAGGTAAAAATGTAGTGATGAATATTTTTCCTAGTGTTGATACGGGTACATGTGCAACATCGGTTAAAAAATTTAATGAAAAGGCAGCAAGTCTTGAAAACACAGTTGTTTTGTGTATTTCAAAAGATTTACCCTTTGCGCAAGGTCGTTTTTGTGGTGCTGAAGGTATCGAAAATGTAGAAATGCTTTCTGATTTTAGAGATGGTAATTTTGGAAAATCTTACGGACTCGAATTTACCGATGGACCTCTAGCCAGCTTACATTCTCGAGCGGTTGTTGTACTGAATGGCGAAGGCCAGGTGGTACATTCAGAACAAGTTTCTGAAATTGTTGACGAACCTAATTATAGTGCTGCTCTTGAAGCCTTACAATAATGGCGAAAGAATCTTTTTTCAAAAACAGAATCCGATCAGTAGGTTTCGCCTTAAAGGGTGCCCTACTCTTGTTGCGAACTGAAGCAAGCATTAAAGTGCAGTTTTTTATTGGTATAGTAATGACTGCTGCCGGTTTTTTCTTCGAGATTTCTTTGACTGAATGGTGTATTCAAATACTAACTATAGCAGTAATCATGGGAACTGAAGGCCTAAATACGGCAGTTGAAAAAGTATCTGACTATATTCAACCAGAATTTGACACCAAAATTGGCTTTATCAAAGATATTTCTGCTGGCGCAGTAATGATTGTTTCAATTGCTGCCACCATTATCGGACTCGTCATTTATGTACCAAAGATTTTATAAAGCATTTTGCTTCACTAACAAATTTGTATTTTTATCTTTAAGAATCATCGATTGAATGGCAAAGAAGGCAAGAAAGACGAAGCCAAAATCTACTAAAAAGGGTAGTTCTTTCGCAATATCAAAACAAAATAAAATTATACTCGGCAGCTTGTTAACTTTGTTGAGTATTGCTTTATTCTTTTCGTTTATTTCTTTCTATTTCAATTGGCAAGACGACCAAAGTTTACTTTCTGAATTCAATGACCGCAATGAAAAGGCCAAAAATCTCTTAAATAAATTTGGTGCCTCAGTAAGTCATTTTTTCATGTATAAGGGTTTTGGAATTTCAAGTTTAATTCTGCCCATTTTATTGGGATTAAGCGGACTCTACATGTTTTTAGGACTTCCACAAAAAGGCATGTTTAAAAAATGGATTTGGGGTACTGTTTTCATGATTTGGATATCGATTGCCCTTGGATTTTTTGCCACTACGAAGCCTTTACTGGGAGGTTTAATAGGATTTGAAATGAATGACTTTCTGCAAGATTACACAGGTAAAATAGGTGTGTTTTTACTGCTACTATTTGGGTTAATTTTGATTTTGGTACGTCTCTTCAATTTTACGCCTGAAAAAATCGGAACCTATTTTAAACGTAAATCTGAATCGATGAAATCAACGTTTAATGATAAGGAAACAGAGTCTACTACTGAATTCTCGTTAACGCCAGATACTCAAGAGCAAGAAATTATTGATACCTACACCCATAAAGAAGATATTCCGCCATTAAAAAAGGAAACAATTGCAGAGGAATTAGAAATTTCAGTACCCGTTGAAGAAGAACCCATCGAAGATTTAGCGATGGAGGTTAAAGAAGTGGTTCAAGAGGAAGAAGAAATTGATAATATTGCGAATAAATTGGTGGATGATTTTGGCGAATTTGACCCTACCTTAGAATTGGGTAATTACAAGTTTCCGACCATAGAATTATTGGACCAACATGGGGCTTCAGGCGGAATTACCATTAATCAAGAAGAGCTTGAAGAAAACAAAAATAAGATTGTTCGAACCCTCAACAATTACAAAATAGGTATTGCTCAAATTAAAGCAACCATTGGTCCTACAGTTACCCTCTATGAAATAGTACCTGAGGCTGGTATACGAATTTCAAAAATTAAAAACCTTGAAGATGATATTGCCTTATCATTGGCTGCCTTAGGCATTAGAATCATTGCACCAATTCCGGGTAAAGGCACCATTGGTATTGAGGTACCCAATAAAAATGCCACTACAGTTTCTATGCGTTCTGTTATAGCATCCTCAAAATTTCAGAAGGCTGAAATGGAACTTCCTATTGCCTTTGGTAAAACTATTAGTAACGAAACCTTTGTGGTCGACTTAGCCAAAATGCCACACATGTTGATGGCAGGTGCTACGGGTCAAGGTAAGTCAGTTGGTCTAAATGCCGTATTGACATCCCTCCTCTATAAAAAACATCCGGCTGAAGTAAAGTTCATTTTAATAGATCCTAAAAAAGTTGAACTCACACTATATAATAAAATTGAAAGGCACTTTTTAGCCAAACTACCTGATTCAGAAGACGCGATTATTACTGATAATACCAAAGTCATCCATACCTTAAATTCCCTTTGTATTGAAATGGACAACCGTTATGAGCTATTAAAAAAGGCTATGGTTCGAAATATCAAAGAATACAATGAGAAATTTAAATCAAGAAAATTGAACCCGAATGACGGGCATAAATTCTTACCCTACATTGTTTTGGTAATTGATGAGTTTGCTGATTTAATTATGACGGCTGGCAAAGAGGTTGAAACACCTGTAGCGAGATTAGCACAACTTGCCCGTGCTATTGGCATTCACTTAATTATTGCTACCCAACGCCCTTCAGTAAATGTCATCACAGGTCTTATAAAGGCCAACTTTCCGGCGCGTATTGCCTTTAGAGTAACTTCAAAAATTGATTCTAGAACTATATTAGATGCGTCAGGTGCCGATCAATTGATTGGGCGTGGCGATATGCTATATACACAAGGCAATGATGTTACCCGTATTCAATGTGCTTTTGTTGATACCCCAGAAGTTGCAAAAATTACGGATTATATAGGAACACAAAGGGGCTATGCTAGTGCCCATGAATTGCCTGAATATGTTGGCGAAGATTCTGGCACAGGTATTGCTATTGATATAGCAGATCGAGATGCTTTATTTAAACAAGCGGCAGAAGTTATTGTTACCGCACAACAAGGCTCAGCATCATTGATACAACGAAAATTGAAATTGGGCTATAACCGTGCAGGGCGTATTGTTGATCAACTTGAAGCCGCAGGTATTGTGGGTCCGTTTGAAGGCAGTAAAGCACGTCAAGTATTGGTACCTGATTTGGTAGCACTTGATCAACTTTTAAGTAACGAAACAAATTAAATTCTAATGAAGAAGTTCAGTATTTTTCTTTTAATTATCATTTCAAGTCAACTTTTAAGCGCTCAAGATGAGGCAAAAGCCAAAGCATTGCTTGATGAAGTTTATGCAAAAGTGACCACTTATAAGAATATGGTGGTGGACTTCAGATACGAATTAAAAAGTACCGAGGCTGATATCAATTCAGAAACAAGAGGCAAGGTTACCCTGAGCGGCGATAAATATTTGGGCGAATTGTTTGGTACACAGCAAATGTTTGATGGCCATAAAGTTTATACTATTATACCTGAAAATGAAGAAGTAACTATTGAAGATAAATCTGAAGAAGAAGATGCCTTTACCCCTTCTAAAATGTTTACTTTTTACAAAAAGGGACATACGTATGCTTGGGATATTCTTCAGAATGTACAAGGAAGAAAAATTCAATATGTACGCTTGGTACCGATTGATTCAAATACTGAAATTAAAGAAATTTTAATGGGGATAGATGTGGGAACAAAACACATTTACAAAATCATTGAAACAGGCAAAAACGGTGCAAAAACTACGGTTACTGTTAATTCTTTTAAAACAGACCAACCTTTATCAAAAACCTTATTTACCTTTGATGAAAAGAAGTACGAAGCTGACGGCTACTACATCATAAGGAATTAAAGTGAAAATATTAGACCGGTATATTTTATCGCGATTTTTATTCAACCTCATCAGTTCGTTTGTGATCATGATGTTCATCTTCATTTTCCAATCGATTTGGCTTTTTATTGATGATTTAGCGGGCAAAGGACTTGATATCGCCATTATCGGGAAGTTTTTTTTCTACAAAATGCCTGAACTTACCGAGAAAGTTTTGCCCTTAACTGTGTTACTTTCCTCAATTTTAACCTTTGGGTCTTTTGCTGAAAATTATGAATTCGCCGCCATGAAAGCGTCTGGCATATCATTAAAAAGAGCAATGATTAGTATCATTGTTTTCATTTTCTTTTTAGGCGGATTGACCTTTTTCTTTGCCAATTCGGTAATTCCGGCATCAGAACAAAAAATCTACAACCTACGCAGAAACATCGCTAAACTCAAGCCGGCAGTTGCTATTGCTGAAGGAGTTTTTAGTGATTTTGAAAGCGCTGACATGAATATTAAAGTCGATAACAAATATGGCGAGAATGATCGCTTTCTTGAAAATGTTATCATTCATCAAAAAACAAAGGCAAATATCAATTACCGAGTTATTAAGTCAAAGGGAGGCGAATTAAAAAGTGGAGCTGATTCTGACATTATTCAACTGGTTTTAAAAGACGGACAACTATATCAAACTGTAGAGAAAAAAGGAACCAATCAGCATAAATATCCGTTTGCCAATTCAAAGTTCGAAACCTATACCATGAACATTGATTTAACAGAATTCAACAATATTGATTTAGAAGCAGAGCGTGATATTGAAACTCCTAAAATGAAGAATATCAGTAGATTAAGAAAAGATGTAGATTCGCTAAACAATGACAATTTAAGAATTGTTAGAGCTTTTTCTAAAAATATTTTAGTGACAAAAATGGGTGCATTTAGCAAAAAGAAGTCCTCTGACCCTGAACCCACCATTATTAATAATGTTCGAAATGATAGTGTTCAAAAACAAATTGAAGAAAACGGAGGTAAAGTAGAAAACATACTTAGTCTCTATGCTGATTGGCAGCAACTACAAATTTTAAATGCATCAACCAATTCCATTACCAATGCGTTAAATACGATAAAAGCGAAACGTAAAGAAATGGGTAAGCGTTATGAATTACACCGCCGTCATATCTTTTCAATTCATGATAAATTTGCCTTGGCATTTTCGTGCATCATTTTGTTTTTTGTGGGTGCACCTTTAGGGGCTATTATTCGAAAGGGTGGTTTGGGTTTACCCATGGTTATTGCTATTGTGCTGTTTTTGATTTATTATTTTGTGGGCGTATTTGCTGAAAATTACTCGAATAAGGGCAATATACATCCTATTTTAGGGGCATGGACCTCTACCCTATTAATGTTGCCTTTAGGTATTCTTTTAACGAAGCGAGCAACAGCAGATAAAGGATTAATGTCCTTCGGAAGAATCATTGACTTTTTCAACAAAATTTTCAAAAAAGAAACTATAGAAATTAATCTGAGCACATTAGAAACCTCTTTAAACAACTTGGCTTTTACCATTAAACGTTCAGATTCACATGAAATCGAAATACTTAAAAAAACATTATTAGTAGTTAAGATGTTTCCTGAAACATTGAGTCTGACGACAGGAAAAGAGTACCTTGAACTACATCATAGAAATTTGAAAAATTTAAAAGAATTAGCAAATAGTGGTTCGAGAGGAGCATTTGAAAAAATGATTCAAAACTTTCCTGAAATTTCAGAAGGGGAACTACATTTCTTTTTGAAACGTAGCAAAAAAGAACTGTCAAATTTTGAACTTTTAGCGGGCAATTATTTAGGATGGATTTTAAAACTAATTCGAACAAAAGGAAACTCATTTGAGACTATTGAAAGAAAGTTAAATTTAATAGGAGATATTAATAGTATATTTATTCGATTAATTGAGAATTCAAAAAATTAAAAGCAAAGATATACATGACAAAGATGATTTCGAAAACGGATACACATATCCAGCTAAACACCATAGAAGAGGCCATTGCAGATATTCGCCAAGGTAAAGTTATAATCGTGGTTGATGATGAAAATCGTGAAAATGAAGGCGATTTTTTAGCAGCGGCTGAGTTGGCTACACCTGAAATGGTCAATTTTATGGCTACCCATGGGCGTGGTTTGATATGTGCACCGCTTACTGAAACACGTTGTGAAAAATTAGGCCTGCAAATGATGGTCAACAATAATACTGACCCTCTTGAAACAGCTTTTACAGTTTCGGTTGATTTACGTGGCAATGGTGTTACCACAGGCATATCAGCTTCAGATCGTGCAAAAACAGTTCAAGCTTTAACTGATGAAAATACCAAGAATCATGATTTAGCTAAACCTGGACATATTTTTCCGTTAGTAGCCAAAGAAGGTGGCGTTTTAAGACGAACTGGGCATACAGAAGCGGCCATTGATTTTGCACGTTTAGCGGGACTAAAACCTGCAGGGATTATTGTGGAGATTATGAATGCCGACGGAAGTATGGCGCGTTTACCAGAATTAGAATCAGTCGCTAAAAAATTCGATTTAAAAATTGTTTCTATTGAAGATTTGGTTGCTTATAGGATGGATCATGATAGTTTGATTGAAAAGGAAGCCGATTTTGACATTAAAACAAAGTTTGGCGATTACCGACTACGAGCCTATAAACAAACTACCAACAATAGAGTACATATAGCTTTAACGAAAGGTAGTTGGAAAAAAGGCGAACAAGTACTAACCCGAATTAACTCAACACTCGTAAATAATGATATTTTAGGAACCTTAACGAATGATACTAATCACAAGTTGGCAGCGATGTTTGATGCTGTAAATAAAGAAGGAAAAGGCGCAGTAATTTTTATCAATCAAAATTCAGATTCATTAAATCTGCTTTCAAGATTGAGTGAATTAAACGAATTACAGAAAAATGGTGTGTTCAGTGCCCCTAAAATTGAGATGGATTCACGTGATTTCGGAATTGGTGCTCAAATACTGCATGATTTAAACATTTCAAAAATGCGCTTACTCTCCAATGGTAAAAAAACACCGCGGGTGGGTATTGTGGGTTACGGACTAGAAATTATTGAGTACGTACGGTATTAAAAAAATTCTTTAAAGTACTGGCCATTAGTGCTGCTCTGCGTTGAACTTCTTCAAGGGGCCACCCTATTTTAACCAAACAAGAAATAGTTCTTGACATCCATTGATCAGAAGATGAAAAATCTGTCTTTGAATAATCAGGCAATTGATCGATTACTTCTTGCGGCAATTTTCCTAAGGATTTTAGTTCCGTTAAATGATTCCATCTACGGTAATAATGCCAATTATTATCGTACCAATAAAAACATACGTCTAATCCCGCTTCTGAAAATGCCTTATGCACTTTTTTGGTGGTTAATTCATCAGGCAAAAAGAATGATAAAAACGAATAATTTTCAACCCCGCCTTCAGGAACTCTTCTAAAAGTAAGCTCTGAAATTTCTGATAAGGCATCCTTAAAAATCGTGTAATTCCGTTTTTGAAGTGCTAAAAATTCATCTAAACGTGCTATTTGTGCTACCCCCACTGCGGCATTTAATTCAGATATCCTATAATTATATCCTAAGAAAGGATGCGATTCAGCTCCTCTATTGTTACCTATATGATCATGACCGTGATCTGAATAATGGTCTGCATTCTGCTTATAGCTAGCATTATTGGTAATAATGGCACCCCCTTCGCCACAGGTAATGGTTTTGACGTAATCAAAAGAAAAACATCCTAAGTCGCCATAACTGCCCAAGGGTTTATTTTCAAAACTACCCCCAATTGCCTGGCAGGCATCTTCAAGCAATACCAAATCATGTTGCTTACAAATAGCCTTCAATGCCTTTAAATCTGCCATCGAACCACACATGTGAACGGGCATCACAACTTTGGTTTTTGAACTAATGGCTTTTTGAACCGCTTTGGGATCAAGCGTTAAGGTATCATCAATATCAACCAAAACAGGAATGGCACCAAGTGCCAGAATTGATTCAAAAGAAGCTACGAAAGTAAAAGTGGGTATGATCACTTCATCTCCGGCACCAATACCTGCACTAGCCAAGGCAACGGTTAAGGCCGATGTACCACTACTCACTAATTGTGCATGCTTTACCTGCATACGTTCTTCTAAAGCCTTTTCTAACTCAAGTGCCTTAAACTGCCCTTTACGCATACCATCAAAACCATAACGCATTAAAACACCTGTATCGAGTACTTCTTGCACTTGTGCGCGTTCTTTTTCTCCAAATAATTCAAATCCTGGCATAAGCTATTCGTATGTTTATTGAGGGGTTATTTTAGGTGTTTAGAATGATAAATTTCATTAGTATAACTATTTAAAAAACCACAATTTGATGGCCATACCGATTACGACTACAATCATGAAAATTCTAACAAATCCGTCGCCTTTATCTACTGAAAATCGGCTTGCCACCCAGGCACCCGTACCATTACCAACGGCTAAAATGAGGCCGACAACCCAATCTACTTTATCATTTAAAACAAAAACAATCAAAGCAGCGACGGTATACATCAATACGGATACTACTTTGGTGGCATTTGAACGCACCAAGCTCATTCGATTCACGTAATGTAAAAATAAAATAATCACGATACCAATGCCTGCATTAATGAATCCGCCATATATGCCGAAAAAGAAAAAACCGATGATACTGCGCCATAAATGTTTACCGGTAATGCGTTCTTGCAATTCTTCTAACTTCATTTTAGGTTTGAAAACAATGAATAAAATGACCACAATCATGATGATTGCTAATATTTTATTAAATGTTTCGCCCTTAATATCAACAGCCAAACGAGCACCAATAAGCGCCCCGAATAAAGCTGAAATACCCAAATAAATATTAAACGGAGCTGTAGACACGCCTTTACTTTTAAAGCCTGCAGCACCCATTATATTTTGAATAACCACAGCAACTCGATTGGTACCGTTAGCAACTGTTGGTGGTAAACCCAAAAAAATAAGAACGGGTAGTGATATAAGCGAACCACCCCCTGCAATGGTGTTGATAAAACCAACGGCAAAGCCTGTTGCAATTAAAAGTAGATTCAAATACCATTCGCTCATGGTGCAAAAATAGGAGGTATACCATAAATGAATATCGAATTATTAAAATAAAATATAGATAAAGCCTTTATGTAATAGAAAAAGCTTTTTATATTTGCTGGCTGAATCAGGATATACCTGAGAAAGGTTCTTACTTAGGTAGGAACAAATCGACTCAAAAATTCGCATTGGAGGAATGGCAGAGTGGTCGAATGCACTAGTCTTGAAAACTAGCGAGGGTCACACCTCCGGGGGTTCGAATCCCTCTTCCTCCGCAAAAGAAACCCGCAACTAAAGTTGCGGGTTTTGTGTTTTCTAAAGCGAAGCTTTGGTTGGGTTTTATGCTTGCCCAGGATTTCTTTTGGGGATATCTAATCCCGATACTAAAAATTTCGTTTTTCTTTGAAAAAATATGAAGCAAACCAAACTTGTTTGAGTGCAGCGAGAGAAAACACAAAACTCACAAAGCGGAGCTTTGGTTAGGTTTTATGCTTGCTCAGGATTTCTTTTAGGGATATCTAATCCCGATACTAAAAGTTTCGTTTTTCTTAGAAAAAATATGGAGCGAACCAAACTTGTTTGAGTGAAGCAAGAGAAAACACAAAACTCACAAAGCGGAGCTTTGGTTGGGTTTTATGCTTGCTCAGGATTTCTTATTGGGGATATCTAATCCCGATGCTAAAAATTTCGTTTTTCTTTGAAAAAATATGAAGCAAACCAAACTTGTTTGAGTGAAGCGAGAGAAAACACAAAACTCACAAAGTGGAGCTTT
Source organism: uncultured Maribacter sp. (assembly GCA_964554895.1). GTDB lineage: Bacteria > Bacteroidota > Bacteroidia > Flavobacteriales > Flavobacteriaceae > Maribacter_C. The sequence goes on from CAZKQM010000047.1 coordinate 19,267, forward strand.
GATTAGGTTTTATGCTTGCTCAGGATTGCTTTTGGGGATATCTAATCCCTCTTCCTCCGCTGAAAAGCTCCGTAAGCATAACGTTTACGGAGCTTTGTTTTTAAGGGTGCTATTTTAGGTGCTAATAATGTTGTTTTTAGCCAATCATTTGATTGATTAGAAAGTCTTATTTTTTGGACTATGCGGCACATTGAACCTTTTAGTTCAAGTTTTGTTTAATAACTTATACTTTCTCTACTAGATAATTAGACGATTATGAACTGATAATTGTTGAATACAAGTTTCATCCTAAATAATCTTAATCGATTTTTCCTACATACAAAAAATACCCTATTTTAGAGGGCTAAACTATACTACCAACCATTAATGATATTTAACGAGGATTCTAGAGTAAAAATACCTTCTATACTGCACCTCATACAATTAGGATTTGAGTACCTTTCATTGAAAACTGCTTCATGGGATGAAAGCACCAATATTTTTAGAGGAATCTTTGATAATCAAATTCAGCAAATTAACCCGAGTTTGTCGAAAACGGACATACAAAAAGTATTTGATGATGTTTCGATATCGCTAGAAAATGAAGATTTAGGTAGGGCCTTTTACAACAAACTCATTGACCAATCAGGAACAAAACTTATCGATTTTGAGAATTTCGACAATAACTCCTTTCACGTAGTCACTGAGTTAACCTACCAAAAAGATGATGAGAGTTTTCGTCCAGATATCATCTTGCTTATCAATGGAATGCCATTGGTTTTTATTGAAGTAAAAAAACCAAATAACAAAGACGGAATCTTAGCAGAACATCGCCGTATGAAAATGCGCTTTCAAAATAAGAAATTTCGCAAGTTCATTAACATCACACAGCTTATGGTATTTTCTAACAATATGCCATATAGTGATGAGGATACCCAAATGTTAGAGGGGGCTTTTTATAGTACTACAAATTATTACAAACCAATCTTCAACTATTTTCGAGAAGAAGAGAATTTTGGCCTAGATAAACTGCTACAACCCGTATCGGAAGAAATAGAAAACTTCGTACTTAAAGACACGAACCTATTAAGTATCAAGACCAATAAAGAATTTCAGTCAAACAAGAATCCTAATTCAGCTACCAATTCAATTTCAACGTCCTTATTCCAAAAAGACCGCTTAAAGTTTATTTTAAGATACGCTTTCGCTTATGTGGAAGAAGAAAACGGTTTACAAAAACACATAATGCGCTATCCGCAATTGTTTGCAACTAAAGCAATTGTGGAAAAACTAGAGAAAGAAGTCAAAAAAGGTATTATCTGGCATACGCAGGGTTCTGGTAAAACCGCTTTGGCATTTTTTAATGTAAAGCATCTAACGCACTATTATCAGAAGAAAAATATCATTCCCAAATTCTACTTTATAGTAGACCGCTTAGATTTATTAGTGCAGGCTGCTAAGGAGTTAACGGCTCGTGGACTAGTAGTTCATAAAATAGATTCTAGGGATGCTTTTAGTAGAGATATTAAATCAACAGAAGTAATTCATAATAGCTCAGGCAAAGCCGAGATTACAGTTGTCAATATTCAAAAGTTCAAAGATGACCCAGATGTCATTAAAAATAACGACTATAATCTGAGCATCCAGCGCATTTTCTTTTTAGACGAAGTGCATCGTAGCTATAACCCAAAAGGTAGTTTCTTAGCCAATTTAGAATTAGCCGATAAACATTCTATAAAAATAGGACTAACGGGCACACCTTTATTGGGTTCAGAATACAATTCCAAAACGCTGTTTGGCGATTATATCCATAAATACTATTACAATCTATCCATAAAAGATGGCTATACCCTCCGTTTAATACGTGAAGAGATAGAAACCAACTACAAGCTAGTATTGCAAGAAGCATTGAAGAGCATAAGAGTATTGCAAGGCAACATCAATAAAAAAGACTTGTATGCAAAAAAGAAGTTTGTAGAACCTATGCTCGACTATATTGTAAAAGATATGGAACAAGCTAGAATAGCTATGAATGATACTAGTATTGGGGGTATGGTAGTCTGTGATTCATCAGACCAAGCTAAGATGATGCAAGAAATCTTTAACGAGAATTATGCAGTGAACAACCGAATGAAGTTGGGCATGGCGGCCGAAAAACCATTATCCTATGGCGATAATAGCAGTAATGATATAAAATCAGCACAAGTAATTTTACATGATATAGGTTCGAAGCAAGATAGACGAGATTGGGTATCCGATTTTAAAGTTGGCAAGCTAGATTTATTATTTGTTTACAATATGCTCCTTACTGGTTTTGATGCCAAGCGGTTAAAGAAACTATATATTGGTAGAAAAATAAAATCGCACAACTTATTGCAGACTTTAACTAGGGTCAATAGAACCTACAAAACTCATAAATATGGTTATGTTGTAGATTTTGCGGACATTCAACAGGAGTTTACAAAGACAAACCAAGATTATTTTAATGAGTTGCAAGGTGAGTTAGGTGATGAGATGCAGCATTATTCGGACTTATTCAAAAAGCCTGAAGAAATACAAGAAGAAATTGAGGAAATTAAAGATATTCTATTTCGATATGATACGGATAATGCTGCTGTTTTTAGCGAACAAATTTCTGAAATAAATGACCGTACGGAAATACGAAGAATTGCAAAAGCTTTAAATAACTCAAAAGAGCTATATAACCTTATAAGGCTATCAGGTTACTTTGAATTATTAGAAAAATTAAATTTTAGAAAGTTGTCTGTGCTTTCTCGTTTGGCTGCGGATAGGTTATCACTAATAAATACCAGAATTGCTTTAGAAAATAACGTTGAGACTGATAACATTTTAAATACTGCCCTAGAAGATGTCATTTTTGCTTTTACCAAAGTAAAAGAAGAAGAAATGATTTTGGCGGACGAGCTTAAAAACACTTTAGGCAGAACCCGAGAAATGCTAGGTGGTAATTTTGACCAAAAAGACCCGGAGTTCATTTCCCTTAAGGAAGAGTTAGAACGCTTATTTAAAAAGAAAAATTTAAGCGAGGTTTCTAAAGAAGAAATGGAAGCCAATATTAAAGCTCTAAACGAAATTTACGATAAAGCGAAAAAACTTGAGCGGGAAAATCAATTATTAAGAGCAAAATATGATTACGATGCCAAGTATGCCCGTATTCACAAACGCTTATTAGAAAAAGATCCTTTGACTGACAGTGAGCGTAAACTATTTGAAGCTTTAAGGGGGTTAAAAGAGGCTATTGATAAAGAAATTTTACAGAATTCTAAACTTTTAGAAAATGAGAGTTATATAGAAAAAATGGTCATGCGCTTGGTAGTAAATCAGTTTAAAAGAGAACAACAAATTGACATTACGACTACTGATGTGAAACGAGTAAATGGCATCATCGTAAAAGAATATATGAACGAATACAATGGCTTTGTTGCTTAAGAAATAATTATGACGGATACAGCACAATTTGAAACCCAAACCAAGAGACTAATTGACGAACTAAAAAGTGTCTGCGCTGTTTATGGTCTGGGTAACGATGGGAATGAATTTAAAATTATTACTCAGATATTTTTATACAAATTTTTAAA
>CAZKQM010000048.1:0-22278 GCA_964554895.1 uncultured Maribacter sp.
TGTAGTATTCGTTAGACTTATTAACATTTTTAATGAAATTGTTAATAAATTAACATTTAATTGATTTGCAGTAGTTTATAAGACTAATAACGTTTAATAACCCTAGTAAATCTATCTTCTTCGAATTCTTACTGAACTATAATGATCTTTTCATGCGTACATATAGAGTAGACACCATCAGAAATGAATAAGCAGCTAAGAATCTTCTACGTACTATTTTTATGGGTTGGCTGTGGTCTTTTATTTGGTCAAGAAATTGAAAAATTTACCTACGGAGGAAGTAAAGGAAAATTCAAAGGCACATTTAAAGTTGATTATTTTCTAGAGGTTGATAGTAGGCTTCAAAGCTTAAATGATTTAGATAACACCGTAGATCTTAATAATTACAAAGTTCCACCAAGAGTAGTTGTCGAAATCAGCTAGATTTTACCCTATTTAAGGGCTTTAAACTATCATTGCTATCACTTTTAACCTATGATCATGATATTTTGGTGCAAATCACTGATAACAATAGTCTAGATGGTATTTCAGGGTTGGGTAGAAGAGTAAGCTATACGCAACAATTACTTTTAAAATATAGTTTGATTCTTGATTAAAAGACACATGCCAGATAGGGCGTAAACTTTTTTATTTACTGTAGAACAACTGTGTGTAGTATTTAGCACCGTTACTATCTTCAGTGATACTAATTACGGTATGTGTAAAATTACCTTCTAAGGTTGCTTTGTGTGAAGGGCTGTTTAACCAGCCATTTAAAACACCTGTGTTGCTTTGAAAAAAACGTGCAACGTTTTCAGATACATTTCTTGCTCTTGTATTACTTTTTACTTGGTCAGCACGTAAAGAGAAGTTGGTGTGACTGATACCATCATCTTCAATCATAAATAAATTATGCTCACGTGCAACATTATAAATAGTGGCATCCATAATCAATGTATTTAACCCTATTGAATTTCTATATTCATTAATGACTGCTAATAGCTCAGTTTCGTTTTCAGAAATCATGATGGCTTTTGATTCTGTCATAACGTATAATTCATTTTCTTCTTCAATTGAAGAAGTAGAACAAGAAGCTAGGGTTGCGATAAAAATGAATGCTACTAGTTGATAAAATTTCATATTGTTTTTTGTTATTGATTTACAAGGCGAAACTACTTCAGTAGGCCATTTCAGGCAGATAAACTCTTTGTTCTGACTTAAAAATTCGATAACACGTAAGATTAGACCTACATTGGCCTTGTCGATGAAATACTTCAGAAAAGTGGTCGGAAAAAAGAGTGATTTTATCGATAATTTGACATCATAACGATGAAATTATACACTTTAAAGAGGCTCATTTTTTTCAATATCAGTTGAACTTCAAAAAACATCGATTAGTGACTCTTGAGAGCGGCATTTTTTGCGCTAAAAGGAAATTTTTGTTGTAAGTACTTCGGATAAATTTGTAAGAATTTTTAAAAATTTATTTATTGGAAATAATCCTAATATTAGGAAATAATCCATAAATTAGCTATCCCGTTTTTTAGGATAACTCATGCAGAAAACCATTTTACATCTTGATTTAGACACTTTTTTTGTGTCTGTAGAGCGTTTGCTTGATAGCCGTTTGAAAGGCAAGCCTATATTGGTTGGCGGACTCAGTGACCGTGGTGTAGTAGCAGCCTGTAGTTACGAAACCCGTGGGTACGGTATTCATTCAGGCATGCCCATGAAAATGGCCAAAGAACTGTGCCCTGAAGCTATACGTATCAAAGGTAATTCAGGTACCTATAGCAAACACTCTGATTGGGTAACTGAAATCATCAAAGAAGATGTGCCTGTCTTTGAAAAATCAAGTATTGATGAATTCTATGCAGATCTTACGGGTATGGATCGTTTTTTCGGTTCGTATAAATATGCTTCTGAATTGCGAAAGAAGATTATTAGTAAGACAGGGCTGCCTATTTCTTTCGGACTCTCAGCTAATAAAGTAGTTTCAAAAGTAGCCACGGGTGAAGCAAAGCCCAACAATCAACTAAAAATTGATTACGGATTAGAGAAGACATTTTTAGCACCGCTATCGATTAAAAAAATACCCATGGTAGGCGATAAAACGTATCAAACACTTCGTAATCTGGGTTTGCGACAAGTGCGTACCATTCAAGAAATGCCTATTGATGTGATGCAACGTGTATTGGGTAAAAATGGCGAAACAATCTGGAAACGGGCCAACGGTATTGATTATAGTCCTGTGATTCCGTTTTGGGAACGAAAATCAATTTCTACTGAACGTACCTTTGATAAAGACACGATTAATGTAGTGCAGTTAAGAGGGGTTTTAATTGCAATGACTGAGAATTTGGCCTATCAATTAAGGCGAGGCGAAAAATTGACAGCCTGTATCGCTGTGAAGATTCGGTATTCTGATTTTAATACCTACACCAAACAAGCACGTATACCCTATACCAGTGCAGATCATATTTTGATTGCTAAAATTTTAGAAATTTTTAAAACCTTGTATAACCGTAGATTATTAGTGCGCTTAATAGGCGTTCGATTCAGTCATTTAGTTTCGGGTAATTATCAGATTAACCTATTTGAAGATACTGAAGAAGCGTTGAATTTATATCACGCCTTAGACCATATTCGAAACAAATATGGCGACAAAAGTGTGGTGCGTGCTACCGCTATGGGTAAGAATACTATAGGGCGAATGCACAACCCATTTAATGGGCAACCCCCAATTGTATTGGCGCATCGTAAACAGTAGCCCCCTAGCCCCCAAAGGGGGAATAAAATAGTTGTCTATAACAGATTTATCCCCCTCCTTCGGAGGGGCTAGGGGAGGACTTTTTGAACTTGAACTTGATATTTGAACTTGTACTTGAATTGTCACACATACTATAGTCTTCGCTTCGGAACCTTTTCTGAAAAAGAACTCCTGCGTCTTGCCCAAGCAAATCAGCTTACCCAATTAGTATTGACTGATATCAATAATACCTCTGCCGCACTCAATTTTGTAAGACTAGCTTCTGAATATGGTATACAACCTATTTTGGGTATTGATTTTAGAAATAGCGTAGACCAATGTTTTGTGGGTATTGCCAAAAACAATGAAGGGTATTTAGAACTCAATAATTTTTTATCAGCGCATCTACATAAAAAAGAAGCATTCTCTTTTATCGCTCCAAAATTTGAACATGTGTATGTGGTGTATCCGTTTGAAAAAGTGCTAGAAAATGAAATGCAAACGTTCAAGCCTCATGAGTTTATAGGTATTTCATTGGCTGATTTAAGAAAACTTCCATTTTCACGAGTGGTGCAATTGAAAGATAAATTGGTGGTGCAGCAACCAGTTACTTTTCGGTCTAAACGAGATTTCAATGCACACCGCTTGTTACGTGCTATTGATAATAATTGTTTGTTGAGCAAATTAGAAAAATCTGAAGAGGCGAATGAAAATGAAAGAATGCATCCTATTGAAAAATTGATAGCTGCCTTTTCAGAATATCCTTTTATTTTAGAAAATACGCAGCAGCTATTGAATTCGTGTAGCATCCATTTTGATTTTTCTAAAGGTCGAAAACCTCAAAACTTAAAAACATATTTAGGTAATCAAGAAGAAGATGAAATGATGCTTGAGCGGCTCTGTCAAGAAGGGTTGCCCTACCGGTATGATCAGCCTGAAAAAAAAGTTTATGATCGCCTTACTAAAGAATTAAAACTCATTAAAGAAAAAAACTTTACCGCCTATTTTTTAATCAATTGGGATATTGTTTCTGAGGCACGCAAACGAGGTTTTTTCTATGTAGGTAGGGGTAGTGGCGCCAATAGTATTGTGGCGTATTTATTGCGTATTACTGATGTTGACCCTATTGATTTAGACTTGTATTTTGAACGCTTTATGAATTTGTATCGCGCCAATCCGCCAGATTTTGATATTGATTTCTCACATCGAAATCGCCCAGAAATGACCCATTATATTTTTAGTCGTTTTGAGCATGTTTCATTATTAGGCGCCTATGTCACTTTTAAAGATAAAGGAGTTATTCGTGAGTTGGGTAAGGTGTTTGGTTTGCCAAAAAGTGAAATTGATGCACTTTCAGAAAAAAACCTAGATACCACAAAATTAGATGCAATTTCACAATTGGTTATCAAGTATGGGCAACTGATAAGAGGCATGCCTAATTATTTGAGTATTCATGCAGGCGGTATCTTAATCAGTGACCAACCTATACACTATTTTTCAGCGACTCATTTACCCCCTAAGGGTTTTGCAACGGTTATGTTTGATATGGTCATTGCAGAAGATGTGGGTTTGTACAAGTTTGACATTTTGGGGCAACGCGGACTTTCAAAAATCAAAGAATCTTTAGAGGTCATCAAATACAATCAACCTGAAAAGATAGCGACTATAGATATTCATGACGTCAAGAATTTTATAAAAGACCCCGTCATCAATAATTTGGTTAAAACTGCACAATGCATGGGTTGTTTTTATGTTGAATCGCCCGCTATGCGTATGCTACTTAAAAAGTTAGCGGTAGACACCTATTTAGGGTTGGTAGCAGCAAGTTCAATTATTCGCCCAGGGGTGTCACAAAGCGGTATGATGCGCGAATATATTCTTCGGCACCAAAACCCAGGCAGGGCTGAAGAAAGAGCGCACCCCGTGATGTTAGAAATTATGCCTGACACCTATGGGGTTATGGTCTATCAAGAAGATGTGATTAAGGTGGCACATCATTTTGCAGGTTTAGATTTAGGCGAAGCTGATGTTTTAAGGCGGGGTATGAGTGGTAAGTTTAGATCACGTGAAGAATTTGAAAAGGTAAAAGATAAGTTCATTCAAAATTGCCGAGAGAAAGGCGAAGATGAAAAAATTATTGCTGAAGTATGGCAGCAGATTGCCAGTTTTGCAGGCTATGCTTTTGCAAAAGGCCATTCTGCCTCATACGCTGTTGAGAGCTACCAAACCTTGTTTTTGCGAGCCTACTACCCCTTAGAATATATGGTGGCTGTACTTAATAATGGCGGTGGCTATTACCGTACCGAATTTTATGTACATGAAGCCCGAATGCTTGGGGCGAGTATACATGCGCCTTGTGTGAATAGAAGTTTTAATAGTAATGTAATTTATGGTAAAGCTATTTTTTTAGGTTTGGGCTATTTGCGTGATTTAGAGAATAGGGTGGCAGAACGCCTCTTAAAAGAACGGATACAAAACGGAAATTTCAGTTCTTTAGAAGACTTTTTAGATCGTGTTTTGATAAGCGTTGATCAAGTAAGTATTTTGATTCGTATTGATGGCTTTCGGTTTACTAAAGTGAACAAACATCAACTACTCTGGAAAGCCTATTTGTTTCTCAATAAAAATGCAAAGATTGACCATCCTAAATTGTTTCCGCCTAAGCATCAAAATTTTAAGATTCCACAATTGCATACCACTGATTTAGAAATGGCATTTACGCAATTAGAGCTTTTAGGCTTTTGTTTATGTAGTCCGTTTGAATTATTGGTAAGTCCTGTGAAAAATAGGCGAATGGCCAAAGATTTGCCTCAATTTTTAAATAGGCGTATTGATATCTATGGCTATTTGGTAACGATTAAAAACACCAAAACGCATACGGGTAAGCGTATGTTTTTTGCCACTTTGGTTGATCAACAAGGTGAAGTTTTTGATACGGTGCTTTTTCCGCCTGTAGCAGCAAAATATCGATTTAGAGGTAGAGGAGTGTATCGGTTTTACGGTAAAGTGGTTAGTGAATTTGGGTTTTTGAGTATTGAAGTCATTAAAATGGAAAAGCAAGAGTACATTCAAGATCCGAGATATGCTGATATGAAAACCACAACCAAAGCATTAGCATTTATTAGAAAGAATACTGGTAGCTCTGAAGAGAAGCCTGCAATTGAATATTGAAAATTAAGTAAGAAAAATACTACTTTATAAATATGAACGTTATTTATTATTAAGGAGAAAAAGTATGCAATGCCTACAACAGGTAATGTGCTAAATAACAGACGTTTGAAAATAGCTAACCTTATATTTTTTATTTTTCGCCATTGCGAGATCTCAAGCACCTGACCCAGCATTACTGGTAAATATACACAGTGCCACAGCAGCTGATTTGCCCCCATTGCTACCTAATAGTGCTATTGGTAGTCTTATTTATAATGAAACCGATGAAATCATTGAAGTACGATCACCTTCAGGTTGGAAATCTTTAGAAACATTAACTACCCTCGTTGATAATGAAGATGGTACTTATACTTTTACCAATGAACGAGGAGAATCTCAAATAATAACTATAGCTACTGAACCACCAACTCTAGAGCTTACCAAAACCGCTATCGGGTATAATTTTGCCGCAGGGCATACTGCCCAAAATGGCACAGCTCTCTACGCTGTTAACTCAACAGTATCACGCACAGCAACCGGATTATATACCGTAACATTTAACAGCGCACACCCTAATGGAAATCAATACCCAATAACTTTGGGCGTTCAAGAAGATCCGGGCAATGGAGAAGCAAGAATAATACAAGTGGTTACAGGATCTCAAACTGATATGGGATTTCAAATTAAAATTGTGAGAGGAGATAATGGTGTTACAGCCGATGTGCCTGATGACGAAATATGGTATTTTAATGTAGTCGCTGAGATTGAAGTAGTTAACGATGTTGTTATACCAAGCAATAGTTCTGGCGGCGGCGGTATTCCACAAGGTACACCAACTACAAGCTTTAGTTTAAATAATTTTGGTGATCGGGGAGCTTTTCAATTAAATTTTAATGCTGGAAGTAACCCAGGTGCTACTTGGGAGGCTTTAATTAGTAATCGGCCTTACAATAGTTTGCCAGCTAATACAGTGGCAACTATAAATGGTTCTCCTATTAATTTTACAACGAGTACCAATGATAACGGAGATGGCACATTCAACATATTGATAGTAGGAGAAAGCCCGCTCCCTGATTTTAATCCAAGTTTGACCATATCAAGCCCTTCAACTACAACACCACCAGGCACTCAATTTGGTGGGCCATGCTCTTGTGTAACTTTTTATCTTAATTGATATCTTAGGTCGACACAACAAGAATTCATAAATACGTTTTATAATTAGTGCAAACATGTCTTCAATATGTCATAGATTGAAATTCTTACCTCTATTTTGAATAAATAGACTTTCTACTTGGATCACATTCAAAAAACCAATAGCTTCGTTTAAAGTTTTTTCTCTACATGAAAATCAAAGTTGTTGAGCTTTTTGCGGGAGTAGGTGGGTTTCGAATTGGCCTAGAGGGCTATCCTAAAACCAAAGACTCGACCTATGAAGTGGTATGGAGTAATCAATGGGAGCCATCAACCAAAACCCAACATGCTTCACTCGTGTATGAAGCTCGTTTTGGTACAAAAAATCACTCCAATCAAGATATTGCTTCTGTTGAAATCGCTGAAATTCCGGATCATGATTTACTGGTCGGGGGTTTTCCGTGTCAAGATTATTCGGTAGCGTCTACCCTCAATAATTCAAAAGGTTTGATTGGTAAAAAGGGCGTGCTCTGGTGGGCTATCCACAGAATACTATCTGAAAAAGCAAATCCACCTCAATATCTTTTTTTAGAGAATGTTGACCGCCTGTTAAAATCGCCATCTACACAAAGAGGGCGTGATTTTGCTGTGATGCTCAAAAGTTTGAATGATTTAGGCTATGCGGTTGAATGGCGCGTCATCAATGCTGCGGAATACGGAATGCCCCAAAGACGTCGTCGTGTTTTTTTTCTTGCCTATCATAGATCAAGTGCCATTTATAAAAGTTTAGAAAAGACAAAAAAAGAAATATGGGTCTTGAATGATGGTATCATCGCAAAGGCCTTTCCAGTTTCGGTTACCATAAGCAACCAACAACAATTTGAACTAAAAGGCGATTTGGTGGCTCTGACTAATGAATTTAACAAAGAAGGTAAATTATCGCCTTTTCAAAATACAGGTATAATGTTTGAGGGCGAGATCTTGACAGTAAAAACCCTTCCGAATTATGACGGCCCCCAGATGGTTTTAAAAGACGTTTTAGAAAAGGAACCTATTGATGAGGAGTTTTTTATTGCTGCTGAAGACCTTCCGAAGTGGCAGTATTTAAAGGGTGCTAAGAAAGAAGTACGTAAAACCAAAGCAGGTTTTGAATACAACTACGCTGAAGGCAATATGATTTTTCCTGATTCCATAGAAAATGCTTCACGAACTATTATAACAGGCGAAGGGGGACGTTCAGCCTCAAGATTTAAACATGTGATACAAACCAAAAAGGGACTCAGAAGATTAACTCCCATTGAATTAGAACGCTTGAATATGTTTCCTGATGGTCATACCCAACTTGAGGGTATTTCAAATACCAAAAGGGCTTTTTTTATGGGGAATGCCTTGGTCGTAGGGGTGGTAGAGAAAATAGCTGATGCTTTACAAGAACAATTAGGAGAATGATAATTACTTTAAATCATACTTCTGAAATTGTATCGAAAGACATAAGAGCCGTATTTCAAGCTTCATATGCCGTTGAGGCGAAATTGCTTCAAGTGGTTGATTTTCCACCTTTACATAGAGAACTGCATGCTTTTGTGCAATGCGTCAATACTTTTTATGGCTATCAAATAGAGGATAAATTAATAGCAGTTCTTGAATTGAAACAGCATGCTGAGTATGCTCATATTCAAAGTTTGGTGGTCTTACCCGAGTATTTTAGAAGAGGAATAGGTAGTGCCCTAATTCATCATGCTTTAAAACATCATGATGATGCAGTATTTGTGGTTGAAACAGGTTTGGCGAATTTGCCTGCAACTGCCCTATATGAATCTTTGGGTTTTGTAAAAACTAAGGAGTATGATACCGATCACTTAATTCGCAAAGTTGCCTTTGAACTAAAAAGGTCATAAACTAGAAAAGGTCCGATCATTGAAGTTCAAACCTTTTCATGAGAACACTATATGAAAATGAAAAATTTTATTTCTTTATTACACTGTAAAAGTACCTCAGAACGGACTATTTCAAAAAGAAATGATGTGAACTAAGGCAAAGTTGTGGTAAACTTCTACAAAGTTGTTTTTTGGATGTAATAGCTGCTTTTTTTGAATAAAATAATCCTACTTTTAAACGTAAAATTGAATCACTTTAACCCCTGAAATGGCAAAACATTTGATAAGAAACGTATCTATAAGCGGTAAACAAGAGTTTACGCAGCTTGAAGTAAAAGAACCTGTGGCTCATGCGGCCGGACTTTTGGGGGTTAAAGAAGCACTACGGCATGGGTTTAAAGAAATGGGTATTGTGCGATCAATGAGCGCCTTATTAGAAATGAATCAAAAAGACGGCTTTGATTGTCCGAGTTGCGCATGGCCTGACCCTGAAAAACCGTCAAAACTTGGTGAGTATTGTGAAAATGGAGCTAAAGCCTTGGCCGATGAAGCCACTACCACAAAAGCGAATGTTGACTTTTTTAAAAAATACTCGGTAGAAGAAATTGCTCAATTCACAGATTATGAAATCAACAAATTTGGTAGGCTGGTTGAACCTATGGTGTTGACACCAAATAGCCTTCATTATGAACCTATTGCTTGGCACGATGCTTTTGAATTAATTGCAAAAGAACTTAAAAAATTAGATACACCTGATGAAGCTATTTTTTATACCTCAGGACGCTCTAGCAATGAGGCGGCTTTTTTATACGGAATGTTTGCACGTGCATTCGGTACCAACAATATGCCCGATTGTTCTAATATGTGCCATGAAAGTAGTGGAGTTGCATTAAGCGAAACACTAGGAATTGGTAAAGGCTCTGTAAAACTTGAAGATTTGTATGAGGCTGAGGTTGTTATTGTTGCAGGTCAAAATCCAGGTACCAATCATCCGAGAATGTTGTCTGCCTTAGAGAAATGTAAAAATAATGGCGGAAAAGTAATTAGTATTAATCCCTTAAAAGAAACCGGTTTAGTCAATTTCAAAAATCCGCAGCATTTAAAAGGACTTGTAGCTGGCGGTACTGATTTAGCTGATTTGCATTTAGCCGTCAAAATCAACCAAGATATTGCTCTGGTTAAATTGATTTTAAAAAGATTAGCAACTTTAGATAAAATAGATCAGCATGTTTTTGATCATCAATTTATTTCACAATATGTTAATGGTTATAATGCGCTATTAGAAGATATCAATAGTTATGATGAAAAAGAATTAATAGCCCTATGTGGTGTATCTGAAGAAAAAATAAAAGAAACCGTTGCTTTGCTGGCATCAAAAAGTAAGATTGTAGTTTGTTGGGCTATGGGGCTCACTCAACATAAAAACGGAGTAGAAACCATTCGAGAATATGTCAATTTATTGCTTTTAAAAGGTGCCATTGGTAAAGCATACGCGGGTACTTGCCCTGTTCGTGGTCATAGTAATGTACAGGGCGATCGATCCGTAGGTATTATGCATTTTGTGAATGAAGATCTAAATGCACGTATTAAAACACACATGGGTTTTACACCACCCACTAAAGAAGGTTTAGATACCGTTGGCGCCATGAAAGCCATGTATGAAGGTACAGCCAAAGTATTTATGTGTTTAGGCGGAAATTTTGTGATGGCCGCTTCTGACACGGCATATACGGCACAGGGAATTCAAAATTGTGAACTTACAGTGCAAGTGAGCACTAAGCTTAATAGAAGTCATTTAATAACCGGAAAAACGGCTTTGATTTTACCCACCTTAGGGCGATCAGAAAAAGATTTAAAAAACGGAAAACAGCGCAATTTTACTGTAGAAAATAGCATGGGGCGTATTACCCAATCGAAAGGGGTTTTAAAACCAGCTTCTGATGCTTTACTCAGTGAACCCGAAATTATTGCTAGGCTTGCACACACCTATTTTGAGGGCAAACATGCTGTTGATTGGCACAAATTAGGCGACGATTATGGTCAAATAAGAAGCTATATTGATAAAGTTATTAAAGGATTTGAAAATACTGAAGAACGTTCAAAAGGTGTCGGTTACTATTTGCCCAATAATGTGCGTGAATTAGATTTTAGTCATCTACCTAATGGCAAGGCGCAATTGACGATAAATAAAGTTGTGAATCATAAGTTGCTGACTAATCAATATCTATTGATGACGATTCGTTCGCATGATCAGTTCAATACTACCATATATGGCCTAGATGATCGCTATAGAGGCATATATAATGAACGCCGTGTTTTGTTTATGAATGAAGACGATATGAAGGCTGCGAATTTGAAAAAATTAGACGTGGTTGACATCTCAAGTAATTATGATAGCGTTATGAGAACGGCTCCAAAGTTTAAGGTCATTCCGTATGCCATTCCAAAGGGCAATTTGGCTGCGTATTTTCCTGAAACTAATATGGTGGTGCCCTACAACCATTTTGCAGAAAAGAGCAGAACACCCATTAGCAAATCGATAAAAGTAACTTTGAAGAAAGCTAGTAAATAGCAATCTTATTTTTTTTCCTCTAATTTATTTCCGTGAAAAGGACAAAAATTCCATTTCCCATTATGTTCCGCTTTGTCTTGAGGACAAATTTTCGGATTTAATAAAGCGCTAAAAGGCAAATCAAATTTATAGGTAGCATCATCTTTTAAGATGATTTCAAAATCATGATCTTCAAATGAATTGGCGATAAATTTTTTGCTAGAGTTTTTAGCATCAAATACAAAAAAGATGAAATTTTCGCCTAAGTTACCCAACATATTTGCCATCATTGGTTTCATAATGTCAAGAAAATTATTCATATCTGGAGCTATATCATCTCGTTTAAGAGGAAAATGTATATCGCCGTAGTAATCTTTTAAAGAGAGTTTTTTGAAAAGTTGTTCTTCAGATTCATAGGTAACGCCACCAAAAAGCCCCAATTTTCCTTGAAAGATTGCAAGAACATGATAGTTTTCCATTAAATTCATCATATCGTTTATTTCTTTTTCAGAAATAGTTTTGTCTTCTCTGAATGTAATTTCCCAATATTCTTTTGGTATCCACCAAATGAGATTTATCAAATCAGGATTGTCAGAAGCTAATTGGGTCTCAGTAATAAGTTGATTGAGATTAACGTTTTCTGGTAATTGAGACCATGCGTTAATTGAAAAAAGGAACAACGATAATAGAAAAAATAATTTTTGCATAAAATGGTTTGGTTTTGATTTAAATAGTGTTAGCTAGAGTCTATTGTAAATATATATACCAACTATTTAAAAGCAGCATGCCCCGTAATATCCATACCGGTAATCAACAAGTGAATATCATGAGTGCCTTCATAGGTAATAACACTTTCAAGATTCATCATATGGCGCATTATGCTGTATTCACCAGTGATGCCCATTCCTCCCAAAATTTGTCTTGCTTCTCGAGCAATTTTTATGGCCATTTCAACATTGTTACGTTTTGCCATTGATATTTGGGCCGTACTTGCTTGGCCATTATTTTTCAATTGCCCTAAACGAAAAGCTAATAATTGGGCCTTTGTGATTTCAGTAATCATTTCAGCCAATTTCTTTTGTTGCAATTGAAAAGCGGCAATGGGTTTTCCAAATTGAATACGCTCTTTAGCATATCGCAAAGCCGTATCATAACAATCCATAGCTGCACCAATAGCTCCCCATGAAATACCGTATCGTGCAGAATCTAAACATCCAAGTGGTGCACCTAGTCCAGATTTGCCTTCTAAAAGATTTTCTTTAGGTACTTTGACATCCTGAAAAATTAACTCTCCAGTTGCCGAAGCACGCAGTGACCATTTATTATGAGTTTCCGGAGTTGAAAAACCTTCCATACCACGTTCAACTATGAGTCCGTGAATTCTTCCTTCTTCATTTTTAGCCCATACAACAGCAACATCACAAAACGGAGAGTTTGATATCCAAAGTTTCGCGCCATTCAACAAATAATGGTCGCCCATATCTTTGAATTTGGTTTCCATACCGCCAGGGTTAGAACCGTGATTGGGTTCTGTTAATCCGAAAGAACCCATCCATTCACCTGAAGCTAATTTTGGTAAATATTTGTTACGCTGTGCTTCATTTCCGTAGGTAAAAATAGGATACATTACCAATGAAGATTGTACTGAAGCCGTAGATCGAACACCGCTATCGCCGCGCTCTATTTCTTGCATGATTAAGCCGTAGCTAATTTGATCTAAACCAGCACCTCCATATTCCTCGGGAATATAGGGTCCGAAAGCCCCGATTTCAGCTAATCCATTGATAATTTGCTTCGGAAATTCTGCTTTTTGAGCATATTCTTCAATGATGGGCGAAACATCACGTTTGACCCATTGGCGGGCAGCATCACGAATTAGCTTGTGTTCTTCAGTGAGTAAATCATCAAGCTGATAGTAGTCTGGTGCTTCAAATAAATCGGGTCGCATAGGTTGCTTTTTTTATCAAAGGTAAATAATAAAAATGCACGATGTTGGGCGTAAAAACTACATTTTTAAGTAAAACGCTTTGGTCAATTCTTGATATTCAAACGTGTATTCGTGACGTTTTATTTCAATAGTAAGCTCGTCTTCTAAAACATCTTTTTGATTAAAGCTAAATTCTAAAAGACTTCTTTTCATTTCTACGGATGGATTTCCTTTGACTCTCAATATTCTATGCGGAAAGAGCCCAAAAGAAGCACCTAAATTAATAAAAGCTTTTTCTTCTTTGAAGGGAATAATAGTCGCGAAAAGCCCATCCGTAGAAAGTAGTTTTGAAACGCCTTCTAATAATTCATCAAAAGGTAGCGATTGATTTTGACGGGCGGTATCTCTAGAAGGGATACCACTAGAAACATCTTCAGCATAAAAGGGTGGGTTCGAAATAATCAAATCATAAGGCTGTTCAATTTCTTCAATAAATTCATCTAAACCTGCATGAAAACAGAAAAGGCGGTCTGCCCAATCAGAAGCTTCGAAATTTTCTACACATTGTTCATAGGCATCTTCATCAATTTCTAAGGCTTCAATAGTTGTTGCTAAACTTCTTTGTGCTAGCATTAATGAAAGCAGCCCTGTACCAGCACCAATATCAAGAATTGAATTTGGTTTTTGAACTACAGATGCCCAAGCACCAAGAAGAACCCCGTCTGTACCTATTTTCATAGCGCAGTGGTCTTGCTGAATGGTAAATTGTTTGAATTTGAAGGGTTTGTTCATTCTATATATCCAGCTTTGCGGGTTTCTGAACCTTCCAATTCTAATAATGAATCTCCAAGTCTTGAGCGCATATCGTTTGCTACTAATTTTATTTTATTGACTACTTCGGTATTGTGTTCTGCAACATTGATTGTTTCACTTGGATCATTTTCTAAATTGTAAAGTTCAATTTCCTCTAGGTCTATCATTTTGTAATCTCCTGGCAATCCGTCTTTGCCAGGTTCTTGTTCGTTCATAGTGCGGTATTCATGTGGAAAATAGAGTTTCCATTTTCCATATCGAACGCCATGTAACTCATTTATCCGGTAGTAAAAGAAATACGCCTCTTGCGGATTTTGTTTTGTTTCTCCAGTCAATACTTTCCAAACATTTTTTCCGTCAATGGTTTTTAAAGGAAGTTCAGCATCAGTTAATGCTGCGATGGTTGGTAATAAATCGATGGCCATAACAGGAACATCAACAATTTGCCCTGCCCTTAATTTGTTAGGATACTTCATTATAAAAGGTTCGCGTTGCCCACCTTCCCAAGCTGTTCCTTTTCCTTCACGAAACGGATAGGCACTACCTGCATGATTTCCGTAAGACAACCAGGGGCCATTATCTGAAGTAAAAATAACAATGGTATTTTCTTCTAGTCCATTATCTTTTAAGGCCTCTATAATTTGTCCAACTGACCAATCGATTTCCATAATCACATCGCCATATACACCTCTTTTTGATTTTCCTTTGAACTTATCTGATACAAATAAGGGTACATGCGGTTGCGGATGAGGTACATATAAAAAGAACGGATTTTCTTTATTACGATTAATAAAATCAACACTACGCTCTGTAATTTGAGTAGTTAATTGCGATTGATCTGTTAGGGTATCTATTACTTTTTGATTTTCGTATAAGGGCAAATCAGAAAAATTAAAAACGGGTCCTTGCTGCGGATGAAAAGGCCACATATCATTGGAGTAGGGTATGCCAAACCACTCATCAAAGCCATGTTCGTTGGGCATAAAATCAGGATGATCACCTAAATGCCATTTTCCAAAAATACCAGTAGTATATCCTTTGTTTTTCAACATTTCGGCAAGTGTAGTTTCTGAAGGATTCAATCCTACTTGGCTATCGGGCATAAAGGCATTATGAATGCCTATTCGGTTGGGGTAACATCCTGTTAAAATTGCAGCTCTTGAGGCAGAACAGACGGCTTGTGCTGAATAGAAATTGGTCAATTTAAGCCCGTCTGCGGCCATTTGATCTAAATGTGGTGTCGCAATATCATCAGCACCAAATACACCAACATCATTATAGCCCTGGTCATCAGTAAAAATCAGAATGGCATTTGGGGGTTGTGCTTTACCTTTAGTTTCAGACTTTTTTTCAGCACAAGAAACCATTATAAAAAGTGATGCAAAAATCAATAAAAATCGGATCATTTTGAATTGCAATTTTTATAAAGATAACAGGAAAAAGTTCAATGTAGATTCAGTGAACTTATTCTAAATATAAATCAACCAAACCTTTAGGGGTGGTCACTTGAATTATTTTTTTTACACGATCTACCTTGTCAATGATATCATCATTAATAGGTATCAAAAGTTGCTTATCGTCTTTTAAGATTTCAAATAGGGCTTGTGAAGTGGTATCATTAACACTTTGAATTATCCCAATATTTCCGTGTTTTTGATCAATGACTTCAAAACCGATGATCTCATGAAAATAGAATTTGTTGCCTTGAAGCTTAGGCAAAAAAGATAAGGGTAGATATAATTCAGAACCCATTAATTTATTGGCATCATCTTCAGAATTTACGTCTTCAAAATCAATGCGCAGTAATTGGGACTTATGAAGTCTACATTTGGTAATAAAAAATGGAACCAGATTGTTGCGCAAGGCAACAAAAACTGATTCCATTGAATCGTATAATTCGGGTTGGTCTGTATCTATTTTTACAAGAACCTCTCCTTTAAAGCTATATTTTGAAACGATTTTGCCGAGGTAGAAACAATCTTCCTTGTTCATCGTTTTGAAAGTTTTTACTCTTCTTCAGCAGTGGCTGCTGGTGCAGGTGCGTCTTCTGAATCAGAAGGCTCCTCTTTTGCAACTTCTTCAGCTACAGCTTCAACAGCAGTCTCGGCGGCAGCTTCTGCAACTTCACCTTCTGCAGGTGCCGCTTCTTCTCTCTCAGTAGCCTCAGGTGCTTCTGGTATGGCAGCTTCTGCCGCAGCGATAGCGCGTTTTTCACTTACTTCTTTTTCTGCTTTCAATGCAGCAGCTTTAGCATCAGCTTTCGCTTTATCTAAACCTGTAATCTTAGCAGTAACAGCTTTTTCTTTTTCTGCCACCCAAGCGGCAAATTTTTCTTCAACTTGCTCTTCTGTTAAAGCGCCTTTACGAAGTCCACCTAATAAGTGATGTTTTAATAGCACACCTTTATATGATAAAATAGCTCTTGCCGTATCAGTTGGTTGTGCACCGTTCTGTAACCAAGTAACTGAGTTGTCTAAATTTAATTCGATTGTTGCTGGATTGGTATTAGGGTTGTAGATACCTAATTTTTCTAAGAATTTACCATCTCTTTTTGATCTTGAATCAGCTGCTACAATCCAATAAAATGGTTTTCCTTTTTTACCGTGTCTTTGTAATCTAATTTTAACTGGCATATCACATTAATTTGTAGGGTGCCCGACCCTGGTTATTAATTCAATCACTTTTTATTTTTCATTCCCTCGAAGGAGGGAATCTTTTTTCCTGCGCTTGTGCTGAACAAGAACAGAAATCTTTTTCCTTTCAAAAGGGGTGCAAATATAGTTCTATTTATACAATACACAATAGGTTTTACAATTTATAAGAAATCTTGAACAATATGATTCTAGGAAGTATAAAAGTGGTTTGATCACTTATTAAAAAGTCTGAGAACGAATTTGAGCGTTTGAACTGTGTATTGAAAAGGTTTGTGGCTTCAACCTCAAAGCCCCATGCACTATCTTCTTTTTGATAGAAAAGTGACGCATTGGCAATATCAAAAATATTCAAGATGCCCTCATTTTGATTTTGATAATCAACTCTAGAATAATCAGATTTTAAGGTAAAATCTTCTAAAAAGGTATAGTTAAGATTCGCGAAGAGTTCATTGTTTGTAAAATTAGAGGTCGAAAAGTTAGTAATAAAAGTAGAAGGTGTATACGTATACCCTAATTCCAGATTTGGTGCTTTTTTAAAAAAAGTCTCGATTTTGCCGGTAGTAGAAAATCTTTTTGAAATATTCTTTGAGGTATTATTATTTACTATTTGAAAGAATTCATTATAGGAGCCAGAAGTTTCGAAACCAAATTTAACTGCATTTACTTTTTTCCCAAAACTAAACTGCCCTGTTACAGAATTTTCAGGTAGGTTGAACATGGTCAAAGTTCTGAATTGCTCAATACCCTGAAATTCGGTAGTATTTTTAATACTTTGGGTTTTTTTATTGTAAGAAATAGCTGCATTCAAGTTCAAACCTCGAAATAGACTGAACTTATAGTAGTTCACAGACAGTGAATGATATTTTTCATTGGCCAAGCTACGATTACCTCGAAACACTTGATTGAAATTAGATAACAAAAAATTACCAATTAATTTTCGGCTGTTGGGAAAATTGGCCTTGACCTGATATTTAAAATTGAGTTTTTCGCTGCTATTGAATTCGGCTTCAACATTGAATTGCGGTAATAATAAGTTGGTTGATTTCGAAATTGTATTTCCCAATTGCTCATTTTTCCACGAGTAGTTGTGATAAAATAATCCTGCTTTTGTAGTGAAAATACCGGTTAAGTTTTTATACTCCAACCCTAGAAAAATATCATTAAAATTATATGAAAGGTCATTCCCAAAATTATTCAAGGCAAAATTATTTATGGTGCCATTACCCAAACGTTGTTCTTCAAGGCTAGTAAAGTTTTCAGAAACTAAATTTGTGCCTAGAGTCGTGTAGAGATGGTTCAGGTTGTTCAACACCCAATAGTCTTTAAAAATAAAATCAAAACTGATGTTTTGGGTTTCTATTTGTTGAAAGACATCAAAAATGGAATCGTCTTGTAATGGAATCAAATTATTTAAAAAAGGCACGTTGGTCAGCCAATTTGTATTGGGCTTGGTTTTTTTGTGGTCCAAAGTGGTCTCCAAACTAATGGTTTGCTTTTTTGAGAATTTTTTACTGTATTCAAAATTTTGCTTCAAATTAATAGCATCAAGGGTGCCCAAAGTTTGAAATGTATTGTTTTGAAATGGGTTTGTGGTTACAAGGCTACCGTTTGCGTTATTATTGCTAAGTTTTATAAAAGTATTTGCAGACAAATCAGCAGAATTACTCGGCTCATGATCTAAAGTCAGTTTACCAATGACAAAAAAGTTGTTCTGGCTTTGAGAAGTGCTTCTGTTTTCTGAAAAAGGGTCATTATTATTACTGTAGTTGTTCAATATACGGGTTTCTGTTTCGGTATTACTGCCATTGGCAATAATATAAGTGTTGAGGTCCGTTTTTGAGGTAATAGATTGTCTAAGATTAAATGCTCCGAATTGATTGGTGTTTTCTTTAAAGTCAGTATTGGCAAGATATTTCGAAAAATCATCATTAAAAAGATCAAAATAGCCTTTTAAGTCGCCCATCAGTTTACCAAAACCACCTTCAAACTCCAAATAGTCACTTAGAGTAAATGATTTTTCGCCAATATTGTTGAGGTCGCCTATAAAATTTAGGTTCGTATTTGGACTATAGTAAAATAGGGTGGGGTGTGCCAAATACCGATCTTTGATCCCTGCTCCAACTTCAATATCGCCAAAGGTAAATTTTTTCTTGTTTTTTTTAAGACGAATGTTCAAGGCCATTTGGTCACTATCTTTCAAACCTTTTAAAAACCCTACCTCATTGTAATTGTCTAATATTTCTATCTGGTCAACCGCATCGGCGGGTATGTTATTTACCGCTAATCTACTGTTACCTGTAAAAAAGGTTTTGTCTTCAACCATGACCTTGGTCACTTTTTTGCCTTTGACCTTTATATTACCCTCATGATCAACTTTAACACCGGGCAATTTTTTTAGAACATCACGAAGTTTACGTTCTTCGCCTGAAACGAATGCATTGGTGTCATAAATGATGGTATCTTTCTTTACTACTATCGGGGTTTTATAATTCAGTACTACTTCATCTAATTTTTCAGTCCGTTCAATAAGAATTATAGGATTCTGAATAACATGAGTAGTTGAAATATCAATTTTTTTTGTAAAATGTGTTAAATGACTTATAATTATTTTATAGCTTCTTTTTTTCATAAGAATAAGCTCGAAGTAACCAAGTGAGTTTGTTGTGGAATAACGAACTTCAAGTTTATCATCTACAGGAATTGCGGTAACGTTAGCATCGATTAATGGATTTTGACTAGAATCAAGTACGACACCAGTAAACGCTATTTCTTGTGAAGAACAAAAAGAAATAAAAAATAATGCAATAATTAAAAAGGAGGGATTTAAGTTCTGAAAACACACACTTATTAATTACCTAATGATTTCAATGCTTTTTTTTGAATGATTTTCTGAAACTCTTTTTGAGATATTAATTTACCTTTTTCAGGTTTTAATATTTTTACCGACTTATCAAAAGTAATTTTTTCTACAACAAAACTATGTCCTTTAAGATTAAATTCCAAAACTAATCCAGGAAGTCCTACTGCTTCAAAAGGGCCAAAATTAAGTGGTAATTCAGGGCAATACCAAGCATAGGTTTTTATCTCTGTTACATTGAAATCACGATCTACACTTTGTCTACGTCCAACAGCTTTAAAACATTCATATCCTGATATAATCTTTGTTTCATTGGTAAGAACCCATTTTTTTTCATCCAAGCTATTTGTTATGAGAAAGGATTCTCCTAAAAATTCTTTCTTTTCTGTAGAAATTTTCTTGGATACGTCTGTATAGAAAACGCTATTTCCTCCAAACACTTTTTTAGCAATTTGGGTCGTCATATCGCTTTCATTGATAGATAAATCTTCGACCAGAAGAAATAAGGACTGCTTCTGGTCAAAGATTAGTCTAAATTTTAGTTTTGAAGCATTTTTTGTCATTTTCCGCATGAAATCATCCGCTGAACTATCCGTCTCTCCATCTTCATTTCTTTCAAATGAAATTCGGTACAAAATTTCTCCAGATTCAATTTGAGCAAATCCCGAATGAAAAAGGATTAAAAAGCAACCTAAATACAAATACTTCATATCACTAAATTTTTGAATCTATATAATTCCAAGTTGTTCAAGGCAATGGCCATATGCAGCAAAATAAACTGGCCAGTAGTCGGTCCCTAAATCTTCCTGAGCTGTTCTAGCAACGCGATGGGCGAAATTAGAACAAGTTGTTCCCGTCGTATCTACAGCAACTGGACTATCAATAGAGATATCCGCTGAAACTGAATTACTTGAAAACAATATTACCGCAAATAGCAAAATTAGTTTTTTCATAATCATAAAAGTTTTAAAGTTAATAAATTGTTTTTCAACCTCTTTGAGTATTTTTGCGCAAAAAAGTAAGGTTTTACGCTAAATTCAAAAAAAAAAAAAACTGAATAACACCAAGAAAAACCTTATAAATTTGGAGGTTTTTGTTGATTTTAGAATTTTTAACTTTTATTTAATAGGATAAAACCTTCAAAATTCAAATTTACATGAAACATTGAGCAATAGGTAAGGCTAATAACTCCTAAGAACTCCCTTTTTTCAAACTGGGGCTTTTGTGTATTTTTATCGACACTCTTAGAAATTCAAAGTCTAATAAACCAAACCCCAATTTCTAACTGTTATTTTTGGAAATTGGCACTTGAGATTTGGAATTTTTTTGTTGTGAATTTTGACTAAAGACTCAAAGCATCTTTAAATTTTACCTTGAATCAATCGAAATCCTAAATTGTTCAATGGAGCATATATAAAGTGCCAATGCGATTTACCATAAAGTAGCACAATTTTTTTTTCTTTTGATTTTTTTAATTTACCAGTGATAAATTCGTTTCGAAACGTTTGTAGTGCATCCCATTCTAGTTTTTTTAGTCTTTTTTTGCATTGATATTTTTCGGTTAATGGGGTTTCAATATCACAAAAATTTAATTTTATTTCTCCATGTTTAATTTCAAGACTGTCTATAATGCCATCAATTCCTAAATCTAAAATACTATCAGATTCATACACGCCCATAGCTGCATAATTTTGCAGAACATAATTTTTTAGCTGACCGTTTTTTAAGTAGCTAGTTCTTTCGGTATCTAAATGGATTCCTAAGATTTTCCTAAACTTTTTTTGGTAAGAGATTTTTTGCTTGTTATCGACATTTTTAACAATCTTCAGACCTTCTTTGAATATGATGTAATTTTCTTTACGTAGTGAATCTATTAGAGGTTTAAAACTTTCATAATACGATACTTTGCCTACATGGACTGTTGGAATGAAAATTATAGTTTGATCAGTGTTTTCGTTTCTTAGTACTTTTATGGATTTAATCACATCTTTTTTTGTAACGATTTTTAGGTAAACGGCCTTGCAGCTGCATACCATTAATAAGAGAATAAAGGGTGTTAAATTTTTCATGCACTTATTTTAAAACTAAAAAAGGGCACAAAAATGTGCCCTTTTTGTTAGAACAACTTATTTTATTGCCACCGCTAAAATGGCTAAAGCAACTTTTTCTGCCACATCAAGCCAGCAATTTGCTTTACATTTCCCTCTTCCTGCTATTTTCGAACCGTCAGGTTTAGTAAAGGTCTTATTACAACCATTGATACACGTGCCAAGACCTTTTCCGGTAAGGTTCGAAGTTTTAGCATTATTTTCATTTTCTATGGCTGTATTAACTTCAGAGAGAAAATCTTCTTTTGAGAGTCCAATAATAGTAAGCATTTCTTCATCTATTTCGTATTCTACAAAATCTTCACTGTCGGAGTCGTATTCAACTTCAAGAAAGAAATCATAATTCTGTTTAGCGCTTGCACTCGAAAATTTAAAATCTCTTCTTAGAGACTCTGTTAACGCATTTGAATCGTCTAGAGGGCTTATATTAGAATTAGAACAAGCACTCATAAAAATAATTAAAAAAATCAATGTTAAACTAG
>CAZKQM010000049.1:0-21783 GCA_964554895.1 uncultured Maribacter sp.
AGAAGAACCTTCTTCAAAACCTGGGTACATCATGTTGAAGCCCCATGCGTAGTACAGTAGAAGTCCTACAGTAATAATGAATATATTTTTAAATAAAATATTGATTGTGTTTTTTTGTCTTGTTAAGCCAATTTCTAAAAAGGCAAAACCTGTGTGCATGAAGAATACCAAGGCGGTACAAATCATCATCCAAACGTTATTTGCTGTAAATAATCCTGCGTCCATTTTTAATTGTTTTAGTGGGTTGGTAATTAGTTAATTCCGGCGTGACCGCTCTCTTTGGTTCGTATTCTATACGCTTCTTTGATTTCAGAGACGAAAACTTTTCCGTCGCCAACATTTCCTGTGAATGCAGATTCAAGAATGCAGTTTACAGTGCGCTCTAAGAATTCATCAGAAATAACAATAGATAGGTAACGTCTTTGAATATCAGCAGTGCTGTACGAGATACCTCTATATACGTGACCTTGTTTTTCATTTCCTACTCCAGTTACATCCCAGTAACTGAAAAAATTAACTTCAATGGCATGAAGTGCTTTTTTTACTTCATGAAATTTTGATTTTCGAATAATTGCTTCGACTTTTTTCATAATAAATGCTTTAGTTGATTGGGCAAATGTAAATTAATTTATTAATTACCCTAAAAAAAGAGGGGGTGTTTATGTGATTTTTATATATTTCATAATATGACCCCTAAAAATTAAAGGGTTTGTTATTTATGCCTTTAAATTTTGAGAATATGTAACAACATTACCTTAACTATTCTTGATTTTTAGTAACAATGAAGTTTGTATTGCTCTTTTTTTTGAAGAATTCGCAATTGCACATAAAAAAATTGCGACTTATGAAATCGCAATTAAAAAAAAGAATACTTACTGTATTAGATTAATTTTGAAAGCCAGAGACCTAAGGCCACCGCAAGAATACCCACCACAATACTGGCGATAGTATACACTGAAAAGTGCATTAATTGTCCAGTACTTAATAAGGAGTGTTTTTCAAAAGCGAAAGTCGAAAAGGTGGTAAAGCCACCGCAGAAACCAGTTGAGAATAGTAGAATTTGATTTTGAGAGAGGTAATTGTTTTTAAACGATAGACCGAGAATGAGGCCAATCAAAAGACATCCTAGAATATTGACTACAAAAGTACCTAAGAAAAAATGTTGAAAATAAGAGTTGAGGTTTTTTGAGATGAGATAACGAAGAAGACTTCCTATCCCGCCACCTAAAAAAACAAGTGCTAACTGTTGCATACCCTAAAGGTATAAAACTATACTGCTTTTTTAAATTCTGAAGAAAGTAAATTCATTGATAAAATTTCAGCTGAATTTGCTTTTAATGCTGTGTTTGAAGCTTTCTCTTTAATGCTTGCACTAACTCTTGTGTATAGCATCATCGCTAAATTCAATGCGACTATCAAAGAAAGAATTCCGAAAAAAATAATCATTTGTTGCCCCTTTTATATGCTTACAACGCAAAATTACGCTGTTTGGTATGTTATACGGGATAAAAAGCAAAATAGTTTTCTGAAAATTACTTTTTTATGAAATCTTCAAGAAAGTTCTTTCATTTTGAGCAAATACTTAATTGCGACTAAAATAATTATGAATATTGCGAAGAAAATACCTACCCATTTCACACCTTGATAATTTTTCATGTGTAATTTTTTGTCTTTTTTGTATGATATGCTAATTATTATGGCAAAAACAATAATAAAAAGAGCAGCAAAAATTAATTGTCCGGTGCTGAACATATTCTTTATTTTTACGCAAAATTAATGTAAAAAAGAACATAGATGCAAGACAAGATAAACGCCGTTAAATTATTTCATAAATCTTTTGGATTAGGAGTATCTGAAACAATGAAAGCGAATTTAGGTGATGCCAAAATTTTGCTTCGTTTTAATTTGATGGATGAAGAGAATAAAGAATATTTTGAAGCTGCTCAAAATAATGATTTGGTGGAGGTAGCAGATGCCTTAGGCGATATGCTTTATATACTCTGTGGTACCATCTTAGAACACGGGATGCAACACAAAATTGAGGAAGTTTTTGAAGAAATTCAGCGTAGCAATATGAGTAAACTAGGAGCTGATGGAAAACCGATTTACAGAGAAGATGGTAAGGTTTTAAAAGGACCCAATTATTTCAAACCAAATATTCAAGAAATTTTAGAAAAGTAAAACTAGTCTTCAGGTAGATTCTCAAATTCAGTTCTTTTGTTTTCAAACCAAGCAGCCATTGCCTCTGGCGATTGCATTAAGATTTTCATGTCATTCATAGCTTTCAAATGAGCCTCTTCTGCTTCATGAAACATTTGCGTACCATGCTTTTTACTTAACTCCGCAATTTCTTCAAAAGTATTGGCCGAGAATTTCATATCACAGGCGCCACCTAATTGTTTACAGGTCATTGTTTTCATGGTTAATAGTTTAGTTTGTTGGAGTGTAAATTTAATTTAAATATTTGATAATCAGTTATTTTACCATAAAAATGGCATTGGCAAAGAATAATTTACCATTTTCCCAAAACCCTCTGAATAACGGATTGTCAACCAAATAAACTACGCTACCGCTACCAAAATGATCGGCACCAAAAATTAAAGTCTTATCAATTCTTTTTTGCGCTTCGCTGCCTGCAAAACCTGAAACAGGTTGATTTTGATTACTTTCTAAATACACGACATTACCTTTTTTTAAATATTCAATGGCATTGTTACTCAATTTTAAAGTAAAATAGTTTTGGTCATAACCAAATGCTAGTGGATGCGTATTATCTACCTTCGCTTTGAATATAGCACCGGTAATTGCGTTTTTAATGCGCTTTCTTTCTGAACCGTCGTAAGGGTTCAAATTCTTGCTAGAGTCTTTTTCAGCTTCTTTCTTTTGCAAACCAAATCCTTTTGAACCAGAAAC
Organism: uncultured Maribacter sp.; assembly: GCA_964554895.1. Classification (GTDB taxonomy): domain Bacteria; phylum Bacteroidota; class Bacteroidia; order Flavobacteriales; family Flavobacteriaceae; genus Maribacter_C. The sequence goes on from CAZKQM010000049.1 coordinate 2,914, forward strand.
TGAGTTTATAGCATGACCCATGGCGATAAGTTTTCCACCGTTTTGAACCCAATGTTTGATTTCTTTCAACATGTTTTCATTCATAAAACTGCGGTAACCCCATCCGTCAGGTAAAATAAGAACATCATATTCTGATAAGTTTACCTGGTTCATATAACTTGCATCAATAACCGTAAATGGGTAGTGCAATTGCTGTTCAAAAAAGTGCCATATTTCGCCAAATCTCAATGTTGAAGTAGGCTCGCCTGAGAGCACTGCTATTTTTACATCATCAATCATTTGCACCCAATTTGAGCCAAAATCTTTACCACTATCTACATATCCGGTAGGTACTGAAGTGAGTTGTTTATCGTGTTTGTTTTTTATTTTTTCAAGATTTTCAATAAAATTTTTATGATGTTGGTTATCTCCTTTTGTTATAATTAGTGATCCTCTCTTATATTGTTTTCCATTCAGAGAAAAAGGTTTGAAATTGTATCGTGTCCTAATTTTCGCTTTGATTAAATCTGCCAAGAATCGAGCATCTTTCATGCTATTCCAATCCGTCACATACGCATAGAAATCTTTTTCTATTACAGCATTATCAATACGTTCTTTACTATAGGTGCCTGCTTTTACAGGCGAAGAAGTAGCAATGGCATCAAGGCCATAGGCATGAGGCAATGACCAAGCTGTAATATCATACGTAACCGAATCACTTAATTTGGCATTGGGTTCAAAAAGTACCTTAACTAAGGTGCCTTTGGTTTGATTGCTGGGTATAACCAAACTTTTCTTGGTCATTTTCATACTGCCAGATCTTGAAGTTTGATACTTGTACCCTTTTACGGTACCTGAAGTGCCTGACTTATATGTAATTTCATGTTTATCTAAAAGATTGGTTAAAGCGTCAAGTTTATCCGCGTCGCCATTTAACACATAATTTTTATAAATAAAATTCTTGTTACTGTAGAATTTCTTGAATTCATCATTCAATTTTTGAGCATTTTTAGACGCTATTTCAACCGTTGATAATCCGGTGGTGTGATGATGGTCAATTCTATCTTTTAACGTTAAAGTATCGCCAATGCTTGTAATTATGCCTAAACCGGCTCGGCCGCTACCACCTTGCTCATAGGTCATTCCTATACTACCATTATAAATTGGATAGGTATCACCATAACTAGGATATAATAAATCGAATACTTCTTTTGTGAAATACAACCAGCCGTTTGCATCAAAATATTTCGCATGGTTTTTACCCACTGTTTTTTGAAAATCACGCTGAAAATCACTGATGACTTCATGATAAGGTTCAGCTGCAGGAGCAAAGTAATACGGGTTATCAACCCCTTGTTCATGAAAATCTGCATGCACATGTGGTAACCACTTATTGAAAAATTTCAAGCGCTGTTGACTTTCTACTTGCGTCAACCAGGCCCAATCACGATTCAAATCAAACATATAATGATTGGCACGCCCATTAAGCCATCCTTCGTGATGTTCTTTACTGTTAGGGTCAAAATTACTAGGTGTGTTTTTAGTTTCATTATACCAATTCACATAGCGATCACGACCGTCAGGATTGATACAAGGGTCTACCAAAACAACCGTATTCTCAAGGTAATCTGATTTAGAAGTTAGTAATTCATATGCCGTTTGCATTGAAGCTTCAGTACTCACACTTTCATTACCATGAACATTATAACTCAACCATACAATGGCTTTGCTTGGGTTGCCTTGACCCTGAGTACTTGCCATATGTTCTTCTCTAATTTTCTCAATGTTTTTGATGTTATTTTCTGAACTGATATAGGCTAGTAAAAGAGGTCTTCTTTCATTGGTTTTACCATATTCATTTAATTGTACACGGGCAGAATCAGTCGCCGCTAAATATTGATAATAATCAACCACTTCATGATGGCGGGTAAATTGTGTGCCCAATTCATATCCTAAAAATTCAGAGGGCGATTTTATATCTTGACCTTGGCAGATAATAGTAATTAGTAAAAGGCTAAGCAGGAGAATTCTCGTCATTATATTTTCATTTTAGCGTAGCGTCCAAGCTAAGAAAAAATGATTAATATCAAACAATTATTCTTTGTTTTACATGAAAATTAAGATGAATTAATAGTGCACATGAACCTGCTTTCTTATAAATTTCAATAGATAGTCTCTTGAGTATATTCTTAGGTTCTAACTTATTTTTTATGATGAAGTAATTAACTTATTTTTACGTTGTTAAAAAAGGGAATGGAGTAAATTATCCTGATTTTTACATCGCCTATGAATATTGACTGTTTACCATTTAAAGCAACCGGTTATTTTTCAGAGTTAATTGTTGATTATCTCGATGAAAAAGAGCAGCTAAACCCTTTTTATCATAGGTTTCCTAAACTTGAAAATTTTAAGGCACAACTAGAAGAAAAGAGTGCACAATTTCCGCAAGAAAATAGGCAGGTTTTGTATGATGTATTACAAGCGCAATATGCCAAGCTAAAAACATCAAAAAACACTCAAAAAAATATAAGTCAATTAAAAGAGGTACATACTTTTACAGTGGTTACTGGGCACCAACTTAATTTGTTTACGGGTCCAATGTACTTTTTATACAAGATTATTTCAACCATTAATTTAACCAAGCAATTAAAAAGCGCCTATTCAGAATATAATTTTGTTCCGGTTTATTGGATGGCGACTGAAGATCATGATTTTGATGAGATCAATTATTTTAATTTCAAGGGACAAAAAGTAAGCTGGAATATAGACGCAGCAGGTGCGGTAGGAAGGTTATCAACTACCGGACTCGATGAGGTTTTTAAAAGCTTTTCAAGTCAATTAGGAAACTCTAAAAATGCTGAAAAGCTTAAAGATTTATTTAAAAAAGCATATTTAGAAAATGATACTTTAGCTGATGCCACGCGATTTTTGGCCAATGAATTATTTCAAAATGAGGGCTTGGTTATTCTAGATGGCGATAGTCGCCAATTGAAAGAACAACTTGTACCTTATATACAAAAAGATATATTTGATGGGGTGTCTTTTGAAAAGGTAAACGAAACTGTTTCAGCAATAAAAAAGACCTCAAAAAATTATACCGTACAGGTTAATCCGCGTGAGATTAATTATTTCTATTTAATTGACGGACTACGAGAGCGTATCATTGAAGCAGAAGATGCTTTTGTTGTAAATAATACCGATATCACTTTTTCAAAAGAAGAATTAAAAAAAGAATTAGAAAGTTATCCTGAGCGTTTTTCGCCAAACGTAATTGCAAGACCCTTATATCAAGAGGTTATTTTACCGAATCTATGTTATATAGGTGGAGGTGGCGAAATGGCGTATTGGCTTGAGCTAAAGTCTATGTTTGATCGAATGCAAATAACATTTCCGATTTTGTTGGTTCGTAATTCGGTTTTGCTGGTATCTGAAAATCAGGCCAAAAAGGTCAAAAAAATAGGCATATCAACTATTGATTTATTCTTAAAACAGCATACATTAATCAACAAACGAATAAGAGAAATATCGAATATTGATATTGATTTTTCGCCACAAAAAACGGTCTTAGAAAAACAGTTTAAAGCCTTACATGAAATAGCAACCAAAACAGATGCTTCATTTTTGGGTGCGGTTAAGGCGCAGGAGGTAAAGCAAAAAAAAGGATTAATTCATTTAGAAAAAAGACTTTTGAAAGCGCAAAAACGAAAATTAAAAGATGAGGTAATACGGCTTTCAGAACTTCAAAATCAACTTTTTCCGGGTCAAACCTTACAAGAGCGTAAACAAAATTTTTCTAATTTCTATTTAGAATATGGCGATACCTTAATACCCGATCTCTTAAAAGCATTAGACCCATTTAAATTAGAGTTTACATTGGTAGTCAAATAAAATTGCCAACCTGAAAAAATCTATTGTAATTTCAATTAAACTAAAGTTGTAAAAATGCCTAGGCTTTCAACACTGGCATAGACCTTAAATATAGAATAGGTATAGAACTTATAACTAGCGGGTCCTAAAAGTAATAATAGAAAAACAACTAAAGAGAACATGAGTCCTGTTCTTGATTTTCGCTTATCGAATTTAATACTTGAAGTTTTTTTCATAGCACATTAGATAAAACAATTGATGTTAAATAGGTTAAGAATTTGAAGAAACTTTCTCAATTTTTAATTCATTTGAATTTAAAAAATCAAGAAGTTTTGAACTGAATTGTGCATCATCCTTACTATAAGTCTGCTGCTCAGAATTTAAAATTTTCATTATTTTTTTGATTTGGGTTCGAGCAGCTAACCTATGAAGAGCCCTGAAAAACCGACTGAAATGAGCTAAATATTCGATTAAGTACCTGAATGTTCTTTAAAAAACCCATAGCAAACAGTTTACCCAATTTTTGTGCTTTTTGTCTTTTTAGACCTTTTAGTTCAATAGTCTTAAAAAAGGGTTAAGTGGTATAAATTTAAATGCATTCTGAATTATCTGTTATCAATCAGTAATGATTTCAGTAGGGTTTTTTACCATTCAAGTGTTATATATAAAATTGCTATGAATCTGAATTAACGAGTTAGGCTGTCGCATATGCCTTATTAAAGTTAAGTTTAATTTTTAGGTTGGTTCTTTGATTTTGTTTGAAAGTCTGGGGTGGTTCCCAGACTTTCTTTTTTTTAACTTTTTTAGTATTAAAATGTCGATGAACAGATTCGTATAAAAATAGAACATCTTTAAAGAGGAATTGCGGAATATTTTTTTACTTTTTCTGTAAGGAAATCAAAATTAGTTAGACTAAACCCATGGTTTTGAAAAAGAAAATTTAAATAGTTGTTTAGGTTGTAACTCGGGTGGTTTCGAGAAATAAAAGTCCGAAGTTTTCTTCGGACTTTTTTATTGACCTGTTAAAAACCTCTTGTAAATAACTTAAAAGAACGCTTTCTCAAATTTTCGATTTTGCTATTTTTGCCCATGCAAAACAAAGTCCTAATTCTAGACTTCGGTTCTCAGTATACACAACTAATCGGTAGACGTGTTCGTGAACTGAATATTTTCTCTGAAATCAAACCTTTTAATAATCCGCCAAAAGACCTTTCTGAATACAAAGCGGTTATACTTTCAGGTTCTCCGTATTCGGTTAGAGCTGACGATGCTCCCCATCCTGATTTATCAGAAATACGTGGTAAAAAACCGCTATTAGGGGTTTGTTATGGAGCACAATATTTAGCTCATTTTAATGGAGGAAATGTTGAAAAATCAAATACTAGAGAATATGGCAGAGCCAATCTTTCTATGGTTGATGGTTCAAATCAGTTTTTGAAAAATATCAATACGGGTAGCCAAGTCTGGATGAGTCATGCAGATACCATTAAACAGCTACCCGAAAACGCACAGCTTTTAGCGAGTACTCATGATGTTGAAAATGCTGCTTTTAAATTTGAAGGAGAAGAAACCTATGGCATACAATTTCATCCTGAGGTATACCATTCAATAGATGGAAAACAGTTGCTAGAAAACTTTTTGGTTACTATTGCAGGTTTAGAACAGACTTGGACACCCGATGCTTTTGTAGAAACAACCGTTGCCAAATTGAAATCACAACTTGGTAATGAAAAAGTAATTTTAGGTTTATCAGGTGGTGTTGATTCTTCAGTAGCAGCAGTTTTATTGCACAAAACCATAGGTTCAAACTTACATTGCATTTTCGTCAATAACGGATTGCTGCGAAAAAATGAGTTTACTGGTGTACTACAACAATATGAAGGAATGGGTCTCAATGTAAAGGGCGTAGATGCTTCGGCACGCTTTTTGGATGCATTGGCAGGAGAACGTGATCCTGAGAAAAAACGAAAGATCATTGGGCGTGTTTTTGTTGAGGTTTTTGATGACGAATCAAAATTGGTTGAGGGTGCAAATTGGTTGGCACAGGGTACTATTTATCCTGATGTGATTGAATCAGTTTCGGCAACAGGTGGCCCTTCGGCTACTATAAAAAGTCATCATAATGTAGGCGGATTACCTGATTATATGAAATTGAAAGTGGTTGAACCTTTAAGAATGTTATTTAAAGATGAAGTTCGTAGGGTAGGGGCAAGTTTGGGATTGGATCGAGAGTTGTTAGGTAGACATCCCTTTCCGGGGCCTGGTTTGGCAATTCGAATACTTGGAGATATAACACCAGAAAAAATAAACATTTTACAAGAGGTTGATCATATATTTATTGACGGGCTTAAAACTGCTGGTTTGTATGATGCTGTATGGCAAGCAGGAGCTATGCTCTTACCTGTAAATAGTGTAGGGGTCATGGGTGATGAACGTACTTATGAAAAATGTGTAGCTTTACGAGCAGTTGAAAGTACTGATGGTATGACAGCAGATTGGGTTAATTTACCCTATGAGTTTTTACAAAAAACATCAAATGATATTATAAATAAAGTCCCTGGAGTGAATCGTGTCGTATATGATATAAGTTCAAAACCTCCGGCAACAATAGAATGGGAATAATTATGCATCACTATATTAAAAGCACACTAATCATTTTTATGGTTCTTTTTTGTGCTTGTAAATCATTGGCTCAAAAATTCACTACCCATGCGGTTAAAAGGGGCGAAACGCTTAGTTCAATAAGTGAAAAATACCAAGTAAGTGAGGAGAAAATCTTGAAGTACAACAAAGAGATTAGGTCTTCTAAAGAAGTAAAAGCGAATACCATTTTGGTTATTCCGCTAGATGAAGTTCGTGAAAAGCCTTTAGAGAATACACAAACAAAAATAAAAGAAAAATTAGCGGCGCCTATTGAACAAGAAGAACCTATAGGTTTTACATCGTATAAAGTAGGTAAAAAGGAAACTATTTATAGTATTTCAAGACGCTTTCACATTACCGAAGAACAGCTAAAAAAGTATAATCCTTCATTGTACTCATCAGCATTGAAGAAAAAAATGGTTTTACGTATTCCTAAATACAAAAGAGTAAAACCTAGCGAAAATCAAATTAATGATGAAGATTTTGAAACCTATACTGTAGCCGCTAAAGAAACCAGATGGAGTATTGCGCACAAATACGGAATTACCATCGATAGCATGGTAGCCTTAAACCCTCTTTTGGGATCAAATACAAACTATCTGGCTGAAGGACAAGAGTTAAGAATGCCTGTAAAGTTGGGAAGCAGTATTAAAAATCAGGTATCAGAATTATTTATTTCTTATCAAGTGCCACCCAAAATGAATTTTTATCAATTAGAAAAGAAGTTTGGTGTTAAATCAGATGAAATTATTCGTTTAAATCCTGAAATAAAAGAGCGGGGGGGTCTAAAAGAGGGAATGACCATTCGCATACCTGAAAAGAAAATAACTACGGGCGAGGTAAATACTGAGAACTATAATTTTTACGAAGTAAAACCAAAGCAAACAGAATTTTCTTTGACGCGTAAATTAGGCATTTCGTATGAAGAACTAAAAGCCCTAAATCCTGATTTGCAAAACGGTTTAAAAGCGGGTATGGTTTTGAAATTACCGAAAGAACAAAAAGGAGAATATGAGGTACGTAATGCTTTGGTCTTAGATCGGTTTAATTTAAGAGATAGCATTCAAGTTGAAAACAGACCAAAAATCATGTTTTTATTACCTTTTCGATTAGATAAAATGGATTTTGAAAATACCAGTAATTCTAAAAAAACAATAGCTGATCGTAGAGATTCAAAAATTAGTTTAAGTATTTATTCAGGTGCGTTAATTGCCCTTGATTCAATGGCTAGATTAGGAGTGTCAGTTGATGTAAAAACTTTTGACAATCAACTGAATTTGGGTAAAACAAGGGCGATTTTACAACAAGAAAACTTAAAAGAGTACGATGCTATTATTGGACCACTAGATGTAGCTTCTTTTAGAGAAACGGCAGTAAGGAGTTCAACGGAACAAGTACCTGTGGTGGCCCCAATTCCTATCAAGTCTGACTTAAACTTGAGTAACATCATTTTTACGTATTCAGCTGAAGAAGTCTTAAGAAGTAGAATGATAAAGTATGTTACATCGCAAATGAATGAAGAAAATATTGTCATCATTGCTGATAAAGCAAATAAAGTAGCGAGTGATTCATTACTAGCTGCTTTTCCGAAAGCAAAAATCATTAAGGTTATAGAAGAAGAAAAGAATATAGGTATAGTAAGAGATAGTTTGGCAGCGAATCTTTCAGAAGAGGTAGAGAATTGGGTTTTTGTTGAGTCTAATAATTATAAATTAATTTCAAGTGTTACCTCTATTTTAAATTCTTTTCAAAATTCATTAATAGACTCCGAAGAAAGTACTGAAAAGGTTACACTCAAAATGTTTACCACCAACAAAAATGCTCATTTTGAAAATGATGTAATTTCAAGTTCGCATTTATCAAATTTAAATTTTACGTTTCCATCAGTTTTCAAAGAAGTAGTAAATAGTAGTTTTTATAAAAGTTATGAAAATCGGTTTGGCGATTCTCCTGATCGGTATGCCGCTCGAGGTTTTGATATAACCTATGATATATTATTAAAATTAGCGTACAGGAAAAATTTGATTGGTGTTTCAAACTTGGTAGGAGCAACAGAATACACAGGTAGTAAATTTTCTTATGAAAAGTCAACCGCCGGAGGCTATTTTAATCAGGCTTCTTATATCATGAGCTATGATAATATGCGTATCAAAAAAATAGCAGAATAATAAAATGACTTCAAAAGTTACTTATACGGGGGACTTGCGTACGGTATGCGAGCATATTAAATCTGGAGCTACTTTTATCACTGATGCACCTACTGATAACAATGGTCTAGGAGAGGCTTTTTCGCCTACAGATACCATCGCAACAGGTCTGGCTAGTTGTATTTTGACTGTGATGGGTATCAAAGCAAAGCATTTAGAAATTGAACTAAGAAATTCAACTGCCGGTGTGACAAAACACATGGCTTCAGATCCTCGCAGAATAGTAAAAATCGAAATGGTCTTAATGTTACCAGCTTCAATTTCTGATAAACACAGAAAAATATTAGAACACACTGCACATACTTGCCCAGTGCATTATAGTATTCATCCTGATATTGATAAAGAAATCACATTCAATTGGGTTTTATAAAATACTTTTTGCTCTGCGTATTGCTATTGTGGCAACCTGCGCAAGAGTATGAAGCTATTGTATGGGAGAAAGATAACCCTTTAAGCTGGAAAGATTTTAAAGGCGAAATTCCTGCTTCTTCAAGGGCTGCCGCAACAACTGCTAGTGGAATTACGTACAGATATTCAGCAACTGGAAATCAAAATAATTTTGAAGTAAATTTTGATGTTCATACTATGTTTTATCCGAATAAATCATGGTACAATCCTGAGTTATGTGATGCTTCTATTTTAAAACATGAACAATTACATTTTGATATTTCAGAACTGTACGCACGAACTTTAAAGAAGCGTTTAACGGAGGGGCGGTATACCCGTCAAAATGTGCGGGCCAAAGTGAAAAAGATTTATAAAGAGGTCACTGCGGCATTGAATGATTATCAAAATTTATATGACCGTGAAACCAACTTTTCTAGAAACCAAGAGGTTCAAAAGGTATGGAATAAAAAAATATCCTTGCTCTTAAATGAATAAGGGCAAGGATATATTATTTTTTAGGCTTTGACTAAAAACGAAATGAAGCGCCTATGTTCACAAAAGCAACCCCATAACCGAGCTCTAGAGCAGCTGCAATATTATCAGAAAAATAGTAGCGACCACCACCGTAAATGGTAAACCCTAAAGCGCTTGCAAAAGAACCAGAACCTAAATTACCTGATGTAGACACATTATTAAATGAAACCATGGCTCCACCATATAGGTCAAGATTATCAACATTTAAACTATTAAAATGATAGGCACCTCTTGCACCGATAATCGTGTAGCTCAATTTGCCGTCTAAAAGACCATCAAAGTTAAATGTTTTTCTACCTAAATAACCACCTAAACTTATTACGTCTTCACCAACTTCCCAAAGTCCTCTTTCATAGTTTACTGATAAGCCAAGTCCTTCAGAACCACCTGCAGTTCCAAATGAACTACCAATACCTACTTGCGCGGTTAAAACATTGGTGCCGCTTTCAAATTCTTGTCCATATATTAATGCAGAGAAACAAAGCATTACAATGCTTAAATAAATTGATTTTTTCATAAAATTTGATTTTAAAGGTTTTGGTTATTTTTATTAAAACAGAGGTACAATATACAGTTTTTTTAAAATTTTCAACATTTAAATATCGCAAATTGTGATACCTTCTTTCAAGGCAGCAATTTTGTCATCCCAAGTTGGAATAAACTCTTGCGCTACATAGCCCTTAAAGTCAGTCTCTAAGATAGCGTTCATAATAGCTGGATAATATAATTCTTGTGTTTCATTGATTTCATTTCTACCGGGGTTACCTCCTGTGTGGTAATGCCCAATATAGTCGTGATATTCTTGAATATTTCTGATGATATCACCTTCCATAATTTGCATGTGATAAATATCATACAGCAGTTTAAAATTATCAGAAGCTATGCTTTTACATAACGCCACACCCCATTCTGTATGATCACACATATAATCATCATGGTCGACCTTAGAATTTAATAATTCCATTTGTATGATTACTCCATGTTTTTCTGCAAGGGGCATAATTTTTTTTATTCCTTCGGCGCAATTTTTAAGGCCTTCTGCATCATCCATGCCATTTCTATTACCACTAAAGCAAATTAAATTAGTATAACCGGCCTCAGCGACCAAGGGTATCATACGTTTATAATTGGCAATTAATTCTTCATGTAATTTTGGGTCATTCCATCCTACCTCAATTCCCATATCAGCACCCCAACACATTGAGGCATGAATACCGTATTTTTTCATAAGAGGCCAATCTTCTGGCCCTGTAAGATCCATAGCTTTGATACCTAATTGGTTGAGATGCTGCAAAAATTCTTCTATGGGTATCTTTTCATAACACCATCGGCAAACACTATGATTAATATTCTCTTTTAATTTTGTAAAATCTTTTTTTTCAATGTTTGGAATTGCCGCTTTTGCCTGGCAAGCAACCAAGCCTAGTGAGGCCGCCGCAGAGGTTCCTAAAAATTTTCTTCGTTCCATTCCCTTTAATTTTAGTACTACTAAAGATATATTTTTTAATTTTAGTTGGTGGAAATTATACCTGATAAGGAAAAGTTAATCGAATTAGCACATTATCGAATGCCTTTTGGTAAATATAAAGGTCGTTATTTGGTTGATTTGCCCGAAGCTTATTTGGTTTGGTTCAAGCAAAAGGGCTATCCGGATGGTAAGCTCGGATTTCTACTCAAATCAATGTTTGAAATAAAGGTAAATGGCCTTGAATCACTGATTCGTAAGGTTCAAAAAGATTTTCTTCCAAAGAAAGGTTGATTTCAGCTTGCATTTTATATCTTTGAATCCCGTAACACAGATGTTGATTCATGTCAAAAACTAAGTATGTTTTCGTTACGGGAGGAGTTACTTCATCTCTTGGTAAAGGTATTATAGCTGCTTCTTTAGCTAAGTTGCTTCAAGCTCGTGGCTATACAACTACCATTCAAAAATTAGATCCATACATCAATGTCGATCCAGGCACTTTAAATCCGTATGAGCATGGCGAGTGTTATGTAACCAATGACGGTGCTGAAACTGATTTAGATTTAGGACATTATGAACGTTTTTTAAACGTTAATACTTCACAGGCGAATAATGTTACTACTGGTAGAATTTATCAAAGTGTAATTGAAAAAGAAAGACGTGGCGAGTTTTTAGGCAAGACGGTTCAAGTGGTACCTCATATTACTAACGAAATTAAAGAGCGCGTTCAGGTTTTAGGTAAAAACGGAGATTTTGATATTGTCATTACTGAAATAGGAGGTACGGTTGGTGATATTGAATCATTACCTTATATAGAGGCTGTGCGCCAGTTGTTATGGGAACTTGGCGATACAAATGCCATAGTTATTCATTTGACGCTCGTTCCTTATTTATCTGCCGCAGGCGAATTAAAAACCAAACCTACACAGCACTCTGTCAAAACATTAATGGAAAGCGGAATCAAAGCTGATATATTGGTGTGCCGTACAGAACATGAAATTTCAGATGAGAAGAAAGAAAAACTAGCCCTTTTCTGTAATGTAAAAAAAGAAGCGGTTATTCAATCAATTGATGCATCAACTATTTATGATGTTCCGTTACTCATGCAAGAAGAAGGTCTAGATCGTGTTGCACTTCAAAAATTAGCGCTTTCTGATAAAAAGCAACCAGACTTAGATTCTTGGAAAAAGTTTTTACAACGACATAAAAATCCGAAAAACGAAGTTGAAATAGGATTGATTGGTAAATATGTTGAATTGCAAGATTCATATAAATCGATTTTAGAATCTTTCATTCATGCAGGTGCAACCAATCAAGTAAAGGTAAAAGTCAGAAGTATTCATTCTGCCCATTTGAACATGGGTAATATTGAAAAGAAGCTTGAAGGTTTAAACGGAATTTTAGTTGCACCTGGTTTTGGAGAACGTGGTATTGAAGGAAAGATTAAGGCAGTGCGTTATGCTCGTGAAAATAAAATTCCTTTTTTAGGAATTTGTTTAGGAATGCAAATGGCTGTTATTGAGTACTCTAGAAATATTTTAGGCCTCAAGAAGGCAAATTCAACTGAAATGAATCCTGATACAAATGCGCCTGTTATTAGTTTAATGGAAGAGCAAAAAACCATTAAAAATAAAGGGGGTACCATGCGTTTAGGTGCCTGGGATTGTGAATTGGTAAAAGGAAGTCTTGCTTCAAAAGTTTATAAAGGAAAAGCAAAAATATCTGAAAGACACAGGCACCGCTATGAATTTAATAATGAATTTAAAGAGCAAATTGAAGCAGCGGGTATGAAAGCAAGTGGCGTTAATACGAAAACAGGTCTTGTTGAAATAGTAGAATTAGCTGATCATCCATGGTTTATAGGGGTACAGTACCACCCTGAATATAAAAGTACAGTAGCCAACCCGCATCCACTTTTTGTTAGTTTTGTAAAGTCAGCACTGAAGCATAAAAAGAATTAGTAGTGTCAGTTTGACATATAATGTACAATTGGACATATATTTGCTAATGCTCTATCATCAATACGCAAAACAAATCATTTTTTAAATGGAAGAAAAAAAACTGGATATCAATTCAATAATTGGCTTTGTGCTCATTTTTGGTATTTTGCTGTTATGGATGTATCAAACCCAACCTACCGCAGAAGAGTTAGAGGCTCAAAAAGAAAAAGAAAAACAAGAACAAGTTGAAGCGGCAGCAGAGGCAAGTGACAAAGACTCAAAAACTTCGGTTGTGCAGAGCCCTACTATTAATCTTCAAGATTCAGTGGCCGTATCGAATTATAAAAGTTCGGTGGGGGCGTTTGGGTATACACAAACTTCAGACGGTAACACAACACTTGAAAATGATCTACTTTACCTAGTAGTGAGCAATAAAGGAGGTCAAATTGTTGAGGCTCGAATGAAGAAATTCAACGCCTATGATTCTATTCCAATTTATTTGGTTAAAGATGGTAATGCGCAATTCGGAATTAACTTTTCAACTACAGACAATCGTGTTCTGAATTCTAAAGATTTATATTTTGAACCAACATTCACAAATTCAGGAGATAATCAGGTGTTGTCAATGAAGGCCAAGGCGGGTTCAAATCAGTTTTTAGAATATCGATATGAAATGAAACCTGATGATTATTTGGTTCATTTCACGGTACGTTCTCAGGGCTTGAGTTCAGTTATCAATAGTAGTCAACCCGTACAATTAGAGTGGAAATTAAAAGGTATTCGTCACAATAAAAGTATCTCTTATGAAAATCGCTATACCCGATTAACTTATTCTCATGAAGATGGAAAAATTGATAAGTTATCAGAAGGAAGCGATGATGATGATTCTGAGATTGATGTAAAATGGTTGTCTTACCGTCAACACTTCTTTAGTTCAATTTTAGCGGCTAAAGATGCATTTAAGCAAGTCGATATGACTTCTTTAAATTTAGTAGAAGAAGAATCTAGAACAGCAGGTTTTACAAAGGAATATAATTCAAAAGTTCCTTTAGAATTAACGGCAGGCGAATTAGCCACGAATATGCATTGGTATTATGGTCCAACTGATGTGGCTGTTTTATCGCAATATGACGATTTAAATCTTGATGATAGTATTCCGTTTGGGTGGGGTATTTTTGGATGGATAAACCGCTTTATTTTTACACCTTTCTATTCATTTTTGAGCAGTTTCCTTCCGTACGGAATTGCCATTATCGTAATGACCATTTTAGTGCGCTTAGCCATGTCGCCAGCGACCTATAAATCATATTTGTCGCAAGCGAAAATGAAAGTTTTAAAACCTGAGATTGCTGAATTAGGCGAAAAGTATAAAGATAACGCCATGAAGAAGCAGCAAGAAACTATGAAGTTGTATAGCAAGGCAGGGGCGAGCCCCATGAGTGGTTGTATACCTGCTGTGATTCAAATGCCTATTTTTTATGCACTGTTTATGTTTTTTCCAACCTCATTTGCATTACGTCAAAAATCATTTTTATGGGCTGATGATTTATCGTCTTTTGATACCATCTATCAATTTCCAGAAGGATTTTCAATTCCGTTATACGGCGATCATGTGAGTCTATTCCCCATTTTAGCATCTATCGCCATATTCTTTTATATGATGATGACTACCGGTCAAAATATGCCGCAACAACCTGGTATGCCAAATATGAAATTCATTATGTACCTAATGCCATTTTTCATGTTGGTATTTTTTAATAACTATGCTAGTGGATTGAGTTTGTACTATTTCATTTCTAACTTAATTACGATCGGAATTATGCTGGTCATCAAAAATTTCATTTTAGATAATGAGAAAATACGAATGCAGATTCAAGAGAATAAAAAGAAACCTAAGAAAGAAAGTAAATTTCAAAGAAAAATGCGTGAAATGATGGAGCAGGCTGAGGCACAAAAAAAGGCCGGTAAGAAATAAATATTTTTTTTAGCTGTTTAAAAATGTCTCTACTTTGGTAAGAATAATAAAAAGCCCTGATGGTAAGTCAGGGCTTTTAGCATTAAGTAGGTTAAGTAATTTAGATTTGGGATTGTAAAGATGCAACCCATTTTAAGTTTAAAAAAAAATGAGTTGTCAAGTAAGTGATTTTGTATGCTAACATTGTATTTGATGTTGTTTGAAATTTTTGATTTTTAAAAAGATCGATGAACTGCATTGATTTAGAGTAGTTTTCATAAATCTTAGAAGGGTACTTGTGTAATTTTGTATTTTTGTACCCCAATTTTTATAGCGATGAAAAAAGTTGTTGTCGGACTTTCTGGTGGAGTAGATTCTAGTGTTGCTGCTTATCTTTTAAAAGAGCAAGGCCATGACGTTATTGGTCTATTTATGAAGAATTGGCATGATGATTCAGTAACCATTTCTGAAGAATGCCCATGGTTAGAAGACAGTAATGACGCTTTGATTGTTGCCGAGAAATTAGGAATCCCTTTTCAAACTGTTGACCTAAGTGTTGAATATAAAGAACGTATCGTAGACTATATGTTTAACGAATATGAAAAAGGGCGTACGCCAAATCCTGATGTACTCTGTAATAGAGAAATTAAGTTCGATGTTTTTATGAATATTGCTTTGCAATTGGGTGCAGATTTTGTGGCAACGGGTCATTATTGCAGAAAGGGTATACTCAAAAATGAAGACAGTAGTGAAACCTATCAGCTACTTTCGGGTGCAGATGCTAATAAAGACCAGTCGTATTTCTTATGTCAGCTTTCTCAAGAACAATTATCAAAAACGCTTTTTCCTATCGGGGAATTACAAAAACCCGAGGTGCGAAAAATTGCCGCTGCTAATGATTTAATTACAGCAGATAAAAAAGATTCTCAAGGCTTATGTTTTATAGGTAAGGTACGCCTGCCTGATTTTCTTCAGCAAAAATTAAAACCTAAAAATGGGGTCATTGTTGAGGTACCTGCGCATGTAGAACAATACAATAGAACAAAGGTTGACTTTGAAACTAAAGAAGAAAAATTGGCGTATACCGCAGAAAAATATGTGTATCGAGTTTCTGATGGTAAAGTAGTTGGTGCGCATCAAGGAGCGCATTATTTTACCAAAGGGCAGCGCAAAGGCTTAGCTGTGGGTGGTACTAAAGAACCTTTGTTTGTTATTGAAACTGATGTAGTAGAAAATGTAATT
Source organism: uncultured Maribacter sp. (assembly GCA_964554895.1). Lineage (GTDB taxonomy): Bacteria > Bacteroidota > Bacteroidia > Flavobacteriales > Flavobacteriaceae > Maribacter_C. Next base: position 19,132 of record CAZKQM010000049.1, read on the forward strand.
TACACGGGTCAAGGTAAGAATCATCCAGGATTATATAGAAATACCCTTTTTGTAACTGATGCAGAATTACATTGGGTACGCCCTGACTTATCTTTAAAAGTTGATGAAACTATTGAGGTCATGGCCAGAATTCGGTATCGTCAAGCATTAGAGGAAGCCACTCTTTACAAAGTTGAAGGCGGACTCTACGTTGATTTTAAAAATAAACAATCAGCTATTACCGAAGGCCAGTTTGTTGCTTGGTATCTCGAAGATGAATTGATAGGTTCAGGAGTAATTTCATAATGGTCTTTCAGTTCGAATAGAGAAGAGAACAATTTCAGTAATACAACTTTCTCAATATTGTAAAGGGTAAACGAAACAGCTTTTGAAATGCAAAACAAAATAACAGAACTATTTCAAATCAAATACCCCATCATTCAAGCCGGAATGATTTGGGCTAGTGGGTGGCGCTTGGCTTCAGCTGTTTCAAATGCTGGTGGTTTGGGTGTTATCGGGGCAGGCAGTATGTATCCAGATGTATTACGCGAACACATTCAGAAATGCCAACGGGCCACTGATAAACCATTTGGGGTAAATGTGCCTATGTTGTATCCTGATATTGATAAATTGATGGCAATTATTGTTGAAATGGGTGTGAAAATTGTCTTTACTTCGGCGGGTAATCCGAAGACATGGACATCCTATTTAAAAGAAAAGGGCATTACCGAAGTGCATGTGGTCAGTAGTTTGAAATTTGCATTGAAATCTCAAGAGGCAGGAGTAGATGCGATTGTCGCTGAAGGTTTTGAAGCAGGAGGTCATAATGGTAGAGATGAAACCACTACCTTGACTTTGATTCCTTCATTGAAAGAAAAAATTAGCATTCCTATTATTGCTGCTGGCGGAATTGCTTCAGGTCATGCAATGCTAGCAGTTATGATTTTAGGGGCTGATGGCGTACAGGTAGGAAGCCGTTTTGTGGCCAGTGAAGAAGCATCTTCACATGAAGCTTTCAAGCAGAAAATAGTGGAAGCCAATGAAGGCGATACGCATTTAACATTAAAAGAATTAGCACCAGTACGCCTCATTAAAAACAAGTTTTATAATGATGTACAGGAAGCCTATGCGAACGGTGCAACAGTTGAAGAATTAAAAACCCTTTTAGGTCGGGCTCGTGCAAAAAGAGGTATGTTTGAAGGCGATATGAATGAAGGCGAATTAGAAATTGGTCAAGTTGCAAGCCTAATCAATGACATCAAACCGGCGGCTAAGATTGTAGAAGACATGTTAGATGAATATCGAGCGGCGAGCAAGAATATCGGTAATTTATAATAGTATTTTAATTATAATTCATGGGTTTCAGAATATTAGGAATTCTGAAAATAAATTTACAGCCTTTTTCATTTTCAAGCCATATATGTCCTCCAAATCTTTCAATTAATTTCTTGACAGTCGCTAAACCAATTCCATTACTTTTTTCTCCTTTCGTGTCGATATGTTGTCCAACGGTAAATAATTGAAATACTTTACCCTCTAGCTCTTCGGCAATACCTGGTCCGTTGTCTTTAACATAAAATTCTAAAAAACGACTGTTTTTTAATACGCCAATTTCAATAGTCACTTTTTTCTTGTCATTATAACGAATAGCATTTGATATGAGATTTATCATTATTTGTTTCAGCGTATTATGATTAAATGAAATTTTATGAACGCTTGCATTTAAATTAAAATGTACGGATGGTTTTTGATTAAATAATTCAAATATTTGATTAAAGAATTCTATAAGATCAATAATTGAAAATGATTCTTGAATTTTGTTTACACTTACGTAATGATTAACGGTATTATCAACAAGATTTTTTAATTGATTGGTAGAACGTTGTATAAGAGAAACTATGTTGTTACCATCATCATCAAGAACATGTGCGTATGATGATTTTAAAAAATCTCCGAGAGCTCCAATATTATTTATTGGAGATTTCAAATCATGTGCCAACTCAAAAGCGAACTGCTCCAACTCTTTATTTTGTTTTCTCAGATTGTCAATTGTGACATTTAAATTATTTGTTTTTCTCCTTTTCTTTAATAGAAACATAACTTGATGCGCTAGCATCTGCAACGCACCTAACTGTAATTCATTTAATTGTCTTGGTTTTTTATCAATAACACAAAGGGTGCCTAAAGGCATGTCATTATCATCTCGAAGAACGACTCCTGCATAAAAAACGACTCTAGGCTCACCTGTTACAAATGGATTGTTTTTAAAGCGCGCATCAATTCGAGTATCCTTTACAATTAAGACTGGTTTTTTAGAATTTATGGCATGAGCACAAAAGGCGTAATCTCTTGGGGTTTCGTGTATATCTAGGCCGTAGTGTGACTTGAACCATTGGCGATCTTTATCAATAAAGCTAATTAAAGAAATGGGTGAATCAGAAATTTTGGCTGCCATAGCAGTCACATCATCATATTCTTTTTCTTCAACAGAATCAAGAATAGAAAATGTTTTGAGAACCTTCAGGCGCAATTTCTCTTGCGGATGTGGTTTCGGACAAATCATAGTTAGAGGCGTTATGGAGAACTATAATTTTTTTCAATACGAAAAAACCTACTTCATTTGTAAAGATAAGATTAATTATTTAATTTCTGTACAGTTAAGGTAACTTATTC
>CAZKQM010000050.1:0-21589 GCA_964554895.1 uncultured Maribacter sp.
ACCACTTGGTTCATTTTCAGAACAGCCAATAATTAAAAAAGTTAATAATAAAACACGAAATATTTTCATAGCAGATTCTTAGTTTTTTGTAAAGATAATCTGATAAAAATAAACGATTTAACGATAAACCGTCACATCTTTCGACAAAAAGAAGTTCTTAGACGTTGAAACGAAAATGCATCACATCGCCATCTTTAACCGTATAGTCTTTACCTTCAACACGCATTTTACCCGCTTCTTTTACTTTGGTTTCATTACCATATTCCACATAATCTGAATAGGCAATTACCTCGGCCCGAATAAATCCTTTTTCAAAATCAGTATGAATAACTCCTGCTGCTTGCGGTGCGGTCGCACCAACGGGAATTGTCCATGCACGAACTTCCTTTTCTCCAGCGGTAAAATAAGTTTCTAAATTCAATAGTTTATAAGCACCACGAATAAGTTTTGCAGAACCCGGTTCTGAAAGCCCCAAATCTTCTAAGAACATTTGGCGTTCATCATAGGTTTCTAACTCTGTGATATCAGCTTCAGTACCCACCGCCAAAACAATTACTTCAGCGTTTTCATCGGCCACTGCAGCCTTAACCTTTGTGACGTATTCATTTCCTGAAACGGCAGCCCCTTCATCTACATTACATACATATAACACAGGTTTGTCCGTTATGAATTGTAAAGGTTTAACGTATTCAATACGATCTTCTTTTGAAAGCTCTACTGCTCTAACTGACGTACCTGATTCAAGTCCGTTTTTAATAGCTAACAATACAGCTTCCTCTTTTTGAGCCTCCTTATTTCCGGTCTTAGCAGCTCTTTTTACCTTATCCAATTTCTTTTCTACGGTTTCTAAATCTTTCAACTGCAGTTCCATATCAATAGTTTCTTTATCTCGAATGGGATCTACTGAACCATCTACATGAACAATATTATCATTGTCAAAACAACGTAAAACATGAAGAATGGCATCTGTTTCTCTGATATTTCCTAGAAACTGATTTCCTAGTCCCTCCCCTTTACTAGCTCCTTTAACCAAACCTGCAATATCAACTATTTCTACCGTGGCAGGAATTACTTTTTCAGGATTCACTAATTCTTCTAATTTCTCTAATCGCGTATCAGGCACATTAACCACACCTATATTGGGTTCAATGGTACAAAACGGAAAGTTTGCGCTTTGGGCTTTGGCATTTGATAGACAATTAAAAAGGGTTGATTTACCTACGTTTGGTAATCCTACAATACCTGCTTTCATTCTTCTTAAGATATTAGATGCTAGACATTAGATGCTAGACTTTTTAATTAAGCGCAAAGATAGCTCTTAGTGCTAGATTCAAAGCAAAAAAATAGAAACAAAAAACCCAGCCGAAAGGCATGGGTTGAACATATTTTGTTTTACAACTAACTTCTACAAGTGAAGCGGTCTAAAATCTATTCTTCAGGATGCATAAACGCTTGCTTTCCTAAAAGCACCTCTTCTGTCTCAACTCTATCTTCATCGGGTACGCAACAATCTACTGGGCAAACAGCAGCGCACTGCGGCTCTTCATGAAAACCCATACACTCTGTGCATTTATCAGGAGAAATATAATAAATTTCATCACTAATAGGTTCTTGAACATCATCAGCATTTACTGCTTTGCCATCGGGTAATACAACATCTCCTTTTAGAGAAGTACCATCGCTATAACGCCATTCATCAGCCCCTTCATAAATTGCAGTATTTGGGCATTCTGGTTCACAAGCCCCGCAATTAATACATTCATCTGTTATAATTATTGCCATAATTTTCTCTTTATGCTGAACTATTTTCAGTTTCTACTTAATCAATCTATATCTCAATTGACAATTCGAAATTAATTCAGTATCACTATTTTTACGCAAAAATAAAGCCAAAATAATCGTTGTACAAATATATGAACGGCCAGCACAAAACAATTATTGCTTTCGCAAAACTAGGCGAGTATTTAAATGAATTCTGCAATTCAGAAAGTGTAAATTCGTCATGGCATAGTTTATTGGATCAAGCAATTACATCTGCCGGACATCATAATGGATGGTTTACTAGGGAAAATATTCTTTTTGCTTTAAAAGAATGGAGTGCCCATTTAACTGAAGAAAAATTATCAAATTGGCTTTCTAATTATGATCTCACTCAAAATAAACTCAAAACAGTTGCCATTATATTGGCGGGAAATATTCCACTAGTTGGTTTTCACGATTTTTTATCAGTACTCATTACCGGAAACAAAGTGCTATGTAAACTTTCGTCTAATGATCAAATTATGCTTCCGTTTTTAGCAAAGTTTCTCATCGATTGTGAACCTTCATTAAAAGAAAAAATAAATTTTACTAAAAATAAGCTTGAAAATTTTGACGCCGTAGTCGCAACAGGTAGTAATAATACGGCCCGCTACTTTGAGCATTATTTCGGTAAAAAACCCAATATCATAAGAAGAAATAGAAATTCCGCAGCCATTTTAAGCGGTAATGAAACTGCCGAGCAATTAACAGATTTGGGCGAAGATATTTTTAGATATTACGGACTCGGTTGTCGCAGTGTTTCTAAATTATTTGTACCTGAAGATTATGATTTTGATATTTTTTTTAAAGCTATTTATAACTTCAACCCAATAATCAATCAACATAAATACGCCAACAATTATGATTATAATAAGGCAGTATATTTAATGAGTGAATTTCAAATCTTAGAAAATGGCTTTCTTATTCTCAAAGAAGATGAAAGCTATGCCTCGCCTATTGCGTCACTATTCTATGAAACCTATAGCTCTATAGAAACCTTAAGAGAAAGATTAAGGGTCGATAATGATAAAATTCAATGTTTGGTTGCTGACGGATTTGATTCCCAAGAAGTGCCTTTTGGCACTACTCAAAGACCTATTTTGAGTGATTATGCTGACGGAATTGACACTGTTGATTTCCTGTTAAAAACATAACTTATTTTATTTTAAATGTATAAGTGTTTCTCTTAATTATTTCTGACCTTTAGCCTTCAAATCGATTAGAAAAATTTATCTAATAATATTCTTATGAAGAAACACAATTTTAGCGCCGGACCCTGTATTTTACCTCAAGAAGTTTTATCTCAAGCATCTGAAGCTGTTAAAGATTTTAATGGTTCAGGACTGTCGCTAATTGAAATTTCACATCGCAGTAAAGACTTTGTTGAAGTGATGGAAAAAGCACGGTCTTTGGTTTTAGAATTATTAGGCTTAGAAGGAAAAGGATATCAGGCACTATTTTTACAAGGAGGTGCAAGTACGCAATTTTTAATGGTCGCTTACAATTTACTAGAAACAAAAGCAGGCTATGTAAATACCGGTACTTGGAGCGATAAAGCCATAAAAGAAGCCAAACTCTTTGGCGAAGTAGTCGAAGTAGCATCTTCAAAAGCAGAAAAATTCAATTTTGTACCACAGGGTTATGGCATTCCTGACGGATTAGATTTTTTACACATTACTTCAAACAATACCATTTTTGGTACGCAAACAAATAATTTTCCGAAATCATATACAAATTTAGTTTGTGACATGAGTTCTGATATTTTTTCACGTCAGTTAGATTTTACTCAATTTGATTTAATCTATGCAGGCGCTCAAAAAAATATGGGTCCTGCGGGCACTACACTAGTGGTTGTGAAAGAAGATATTCTAGGAAAAGTCTCAAGACAAATTCCGTCAATGCTTGATTACAAGGTACATATTGGTAAAGACAGTATGTTCAACACACCCTCTGTTTTTGCGGTATATGTTTCGATGTTGACACTAGATTGGTTAAAAAATATGGGCGGTATTGAGGCCATTGAAAAAATAAATGAGAAGAAAGCACAACTTTTATATTCTGAGATTGATTTGAGTCCCGTTTTTGAGGGCTATGCCAGAAAAGATGACCGTTCATTGATGAATGCTACTTTTAATTTAACAGAAGATAAGCTGAAAGGGACATTTGAAAATATGCTTCAAGAAGCAGGCATTAACGGACTCAATGGTCATAGATCGGTGGGTGGCTATAGAGCATCTATGTACAATGCACTTTCATTAGAGAGTGTTGGAGTTTTAGTTGATGTCATGAGTGAAATGGAGCGTAAGGGGTAGCCTTTATTGTTAAGTGTTGAGTGTTAAGTATTGAGTGTTAAGTGTTAAGTTTTAAGTTTTAAATTAATCTGTAATTGATTTGATTGAAGAAAGAAGTTTTCAATTCGCACTAGGGGTAATTAAACTTGTGAAAATTCTCCGTGATAAAAGGGAGTATATTTTTGCGGATCAAATTTTACGTTCAGCAACCAGCATAGGAGCCAATGTTTCAGAAGCGGGAGCAGGTCAATCAAAAAAAGATTTTATAGCAAAAATGTCTATTGCCTCAAAAGAGGCAAGAGAAACAAGATATTGGTTAAGACTAATTAAGGAAGGTAAGATTATTGAAAATGATTTGGAATATTATCTAGACGAAATTGAGCAACTAATTAAAATCTTAACAAAAATTGTCAAAACCAGTCAAATCAACCTACAAATTTAAAATTCAAAACTTAACACTTAGCAATTATTATGAAAATTTTAGCAAACGACGGCGTTTCACAATCAGGTATTGATGCCCTTGAAAAGGATGGTTTTGAAGTACTGACCACTAAGGTTGCTCAAGAGCAATTGATTAACTTCATCAATGAAAATGATATTACGGCAATTTTGGTGCGCAGTGCAACTAAGGTTAGAAAAGATATTATTGATGGTTGCCCCAATTTAAAACTCATTGGCCGCGGCGGGGTTGGTATGGATAATATTGATGTGGCCTACGCTAAAGAAAAAGGATTACATGTCATTAATACGCCAGCAGCTTCATCTGAATCAGTTGCTGAATTGGTTTTTGCTCATTTATATGGTGGGGTTCGTTTTCTTCATGATGCCAATAGAAACATGCCTTTAGACGGCGATTCTAAATTCAAAGACCTTAAAAAATCTTATGCTCAAGGCAGTGAACTAAGAGGTAAGACCTTGGGAGTTATTGGTTTTGGGCGCATAGGTCAGGCAACAGCGAAGATTGCGTTGGGTGCGGGTATGAATGTTATATATTTTGACCCTTTTTTAGAGTCTGTTGAACTTAGTTTAGCATTTTTTGACGGACAAACAGTTGATTTCACTTTGCATAGTTTAGCAAAAAATGAAGTTCTAAAACAAGCAGATTTTATTACGCTTCATGTACCCGCCCAAAAAGAATATGTCATTGGCACATCTGAATTCAAACTCATGAAAGAAGGTGCCGCCATTATAAACGCTGCTCGTGGTGGCGTGGTTGATGAAGTGGCATTGATCGATGCACTTGAAGAACGAAAAATTTCTTTTGCAGGTCTTGATGTTTTTGAATCGGAACCCAAACCTGAAATAAAAATACTGATGCATCCAAGTATTTCGCTATCTCCTCATATTGGTGCAGCGACCAAAGAAGCTCAAGATAGAATTGGCATAGAACTTGCTACACAAATAGCGGCGTTGCTAAAATAATTTTAGCGTGTATTTTGAAGATTATTTGCTCTTTTTTGTACATTACGCTTTCACTTTAAACACTTAATGAGAATGTCAGGATTATTAGACTTATTAAACAGCCCAATGGGTAAACAACTAATTAGCGGTGTCGCTGGTCAAACAGGGCAAGCAGAAAGCAAAACAGGCGATGTATTGAGCATGGCCATGCCTTTAATTTTAGGGGCAATGAAAAAAAATGTTTCAACCCCTCAAGGAGCACAAGGATTAATGAACGCACTTTCAAGCAAGCATGATGGTGGTATCTTAGATGACTTAGGAGGATTATTCGGTGGTGGTGTTGATGAAGCCGTAACCAATGATGGCGCCGGAATTTTGGGCCATTTATTTGGGGGTAGCCAAGGAAATGTTGAGAATGCATTGAGTCAAAAATCAGGAATTGATGCAGGCTCAATTGGAAATATCTTAAAAATAGCAGCTCCTCTTGTAATGGGCTTCATTGGCAAGCAAACAAAACAAAACAATGTGCAAGATGCTAGTGGAATGAACAATTTATTAGGCGGTTTGTTAGGCGGTCAGCCACAACAAAACCAGAGCTTAATTACCTCACTTTTAGATTCTGATGGCGATGGTAGTATCTTAGATGATGTTGCTGGAATGGTTATGAACGGAGGCAAAAAAGGAGGCATTGGTGGCCTACTTGGTGGGCTTTTTGGAAAATAAAAATCTAGCTCAAATAATAGTAAAGCCAATCGCCAGCTGGCGATTGGCTTTTTTTGTATCTTAAAACCATGAGAAAATATATTCTTTTTATAAGTACAATTGTTTTTGTTTCAGCCTTACTAAGTTGTGGTGTCAAAAAAGGCGCTACTGATGTAACGGATATAATAGAAGCTGAAAAAGAAGCCTTTCGGCAAACCAAAGGCGATACCATAGAAATTAGCAGTAATAAAACAGAATATGAAATAATTATTATTGAACCTGGTTTCAATACCTGGTTTCGATCCTTGGCAAAACCCGAAGGCTATTATTCGCAATCCTATTTTGAAACTAGAAATTTAATTTTTGTCACAAATTGGAATCAAAGGGTATTGGATCCGAATACCTTTGACCCCACGCTGTATGAAATGCAAATCAATTATAATCAGAATATTGACTATGGGTATGAAGTAAACTATAAATTGTACTACTACTTTATTTATTTTCAGCGAAAATACCAACAAAGATTAGGTCCGTTTGTCCCTCGAATTTAACCTTCTAAAGTATATTTGTCAAAAGAAAAAATTGATGCGAAAGTTTAAAAACCGCTGGCAAATTACCCATAATTGGCAATTACTTTTTCCTCTTTTGGGGCTCATTGCCCTTGTATATAGCGCCTATAGGTTAGCAAAATTGTTATTCGCTGATGGCTCAATTTTTTTACTTATCTCGATTTCTTTATTTCTTTTCTTTTTACTTCTAAAAATTACGCTCCTACTTTTTAAGGTATTAGAAAATAAATGGATTGTAAACCAACGCTGGGAAATCATTAGAATTTTTATCGTTTTTGCCGTTACCGGAAGTTCAAGTGTATTGGTAAGCAGACCACTTATTAAACTTCTTGGTATCACAAAAGAAAACTTGAATCCTTTTTTATACTATACCTTGTTTATAATAATCAGTTTGATTTGTTATCAAATTCTTTTAGTTGCCTTCGGATGGCTTTTTGGTCAATTTCAGTTTTTCTGGAATTTTGAAAAAAAGATGCTCTCTAGATTTGGATTGGGATTTCTATTTAAAGAAATTGATTAAGTTTTATTTAACACGTATTTCTAATACTTTCAGTACTTTTGCAGTTCGATGGAAAGAAAAAAAAATTATTTTATTCCTATTTTATTTTTCACCTTGATGCTCTTCAAGGTGTCTTCTTTTCACGTGTACAGTCATCATGATGACGCATCAGATGTAAACGAGAATTGTGAAGTTTGTGAAGTAGCTTTAGAAAATCAGGATCCTGATTATATCTTTTACCCATCGCAACTAGTAGTTATTGCTGATGCATACCCTATAATTATTGAGCAATCAAGTGAATATCAGATTGCTGCTTTTTCTTCTATTTTTTATGCCGCCTTTTATGGCAGACCTCCTCCGAGCATAGGCTAGTCTCATTCCAAAATTTTATGGTCAACCTTACTGACCATGCAAGCCTAACATTCAAGCAATGAAATATAATATAGCACTAATTTTAGTGTGTCTATGCATCGCATCTAGTATGGCACAGAATTGTAAATCTATTCTTTTAGGAGAGGTCGTCGATTTTCACGATGGTACTCCCCTAGCGTCTGCTATAATTAAAGTAACCGGATTAGACCTTGAAACTATTGCTGATTCAGCTGGAAAGTTTAATTTTCAAAACCTATGCAATGGCACGATAGAGCTTGAAATATTGCACCCAGATTGCAAATCAAAATTTGTGACCATCGATATCGATGGCGATACCTATCAAAAAATAACTCTTGAACATCATTTAGAGGAATTAGAAGAAGTACATGTCGTTGGAGACAAGCAAAAAAACACCAATTCAAGCCAGGAAGAAAAATTGACTAAAGCTGATTTAGAAAAATTTAGTGGTAAAAATTTGGGTGAAGCATTAAAAAATATCACGGGGGTTTCTTCCTTAAATACAGGAGCCAACATCGTTAAACCAGTAATTCAGGGACTAAACGGAAGTCGTGTACTTATTCTAAATAATAATGTTCGCATGCAAGATATGGAATGGGGCGAAGAACATGCCCCTAATGTTGATATCAATGCCAGTCAAGATATTAGTGTCATAAAAGGAGCGGCAGCCTTAGAATATGGCGGCGATGCTATAGGTGGTGTCATTGTATTAAAACCTGCTACCATTGTTAGAACAGATTCACTATTTGGTAAAACACAGCTTAATTTATTCTCAAACGGGCGTGGTGGTAACATGACGTCAAGCCTAGTGAAATCGTTTAAGTCAGGACTCTATCTTAAAGCGCAAGGCTCGCTGAAACGATTAGGAGATGTAGAAGCACCTGATTATATATTATCAAATACAGGACTAAGAGAAAACAATATCTCCTTAAATATTGGAAAACGTGATTTTCAGCAAGGTTGGGAAGCCTACTATTCCTTCTTTGATGCAGATATTGGTATTTTAAGAGCCTCACATATTGGTAATGTTGATGATTTAATCGCGGCTATCAACAGTCCGTTTCCGCTAATTATTAATGATTTTACCCATGAAATCATTAATCCAAAACAAGAAGTTACACATCATTTAGCCAAAGCCACATACTATAGGCGTTTTGAAGATTTTGGTAAATTAAATTTTCAATATGATTATCAAAACAATCGAAGGTTTGAATTTGATATACGCCTAGGAGATCGGGCTGATCTAGCTTCAATTGATCTTAGATTGCAAACGCATACGGTAACGGGCACGTTACAGCTCGATTCGCGAGAAAAATTAAACGTAAAAATGGGGCTACTGGGCAGGTTTCAAAACAATTTTGCAAACCCTGAAACTGAGGTACGTAGATTGATTCCGGATTATGATAAATATGATTTTGGATTTTTTACACTTGGCGATTATCAAATTAGCCCCACCTTAAAAGCTGATGTGGGTCTGCGTTATGACTTTACTAAGGTTGATGCCAAGAAATTTTACATTTCTTCGAGATGGGAAGAAAGAAATTATAATGAAGATTTTGCTGACCTGATTATTGAAGACCTTGGCACTCAATTATTAGTAAATCCTGTTTTTGATTATCACAACCTTTCAATTACCGCTGGTATTGACTGGCAAGTGAATAATGGTCAAAATATAAGAGTGAATTATGCTTTAGCGCAAAGAGCTCCGAATCCGGCTGAACTATTTAGTGAAGGCCTGCATCATTCTGCAGCTCGAATTGAATTAGGCGATTTACGATTTACGAGTGAAGTTTCCTCGAAAATTTCTGCTTCCTACCAAATAGATACTCCTGAATGGGGTGGCACAATCGCTCCCTATTATCATACCATCAATGACTTTAAGTTATTAGAACCTACAGGGGTTGAATTTACGCTGCGTGGTGCATTTCCGGTATGGAGTTATAGACAAGTTGATGCAAATTTGGTAGGCATTGATGTATCGCTTTATAAAAACTGGACGAATCATTTGCTTACGAATCATAAATTCTCTTGGGTGCAAGGCACAGATGAAACCTCCAACACTCCATTGATTAATATTCCAGCAACTAACTTAAGTAATAGCCTAAGCTACAGCAATGAAGCTTGGAATAATTTAACGATTTCATTAACGAGTCAATATGTTTTTGAGCAAAAACGAACCCCAGACGATATTTTAGTTTTTTCTCCGCAACAAAACAGTGACGTTCTTTTAGAAATCAATACTGCTCCCCCAGCCTATCATCTATTGAACTTAGATTTTGGCACTAATTTTTTATTAAAAAATAAGAAGGACCTTGGTATTCGAATGCAAGTCAACAATATATTAAATACCAATTACCGAGATTACCTAAATCGTCTGCGCTATTTTGCTGATGACTTAGGCACAAACATGAGTATCCATTTAATTTATAATTATTAACCTTTAAATTTTCGAAATGAAAAAGAGTAACACAATTTTCAAAATGTCAAATTTCAAATTATTCGCATTAGTTGCCGGTGCCGCACTAACCTTTGTATCATGTGGCGACGACGATGACCCAGAAGTAATCAACGAAGAAGAAGTAATTACTACTATGAATGTGACCTTATCAGGTCCTGCTTCGACTATTACCCTTCAATCGCAAGATTTAGATGGCGACGGACCTGACGCTCCTGTAATTAATGTTTCAGGCGACCTTGCTGCAAATACGACCTATGCAGGATCAATTGAACTTTTGAATGAAACTGAAAGCCCGGCTGAAGATATCACTGAAGAAGTGGCAGAGGAAGATGACGAACACCAGTTCTTCTTCGGAACCTCAGGAGCTATATCTGGAGTAACCTATACAGACCAAGACGGAGATGGATATCCAGTAGGAATTACTTTTGAACTTATGACTGGAGATGCAGGCTCAGCTACTTTAATGATTACTTTACGTCATGAGCCTATGAAACCAAATAATGGTACACTTGCTGATGCGGGAGGCGAAACTGATATTGCTCAGAGCTTTACAGTTACGGTACAATAACAATTTACAGATTGTAGTTTTCAAGGGTCGACCTCAATGGTTCGGCCCTTTTTGCTTCCCTTAAAAACATGGGTATATAACCACATGATGGTAAAGGTAGGCACGACATCCATACCGGGTATTAATTCTTCTATAAAAGTAAAAACTCCCGCAGCCTGACCCGTTTTTCCTTTATACATTCTGGTCATGAGCCAAGCCGCCATAGGTGCCCAAATGACATCAGTAAATTCTCCTATAAAGGGAATGGTAAATGACAGCATGCCAATGCCGTCAAAAAGCAGACTCATGAATAAGTCTTTGTACTTGGTATCTTTAGTTGTTGACATCGATTAAAATTAGTTGTTCACAGTGTATTGAGCAACAACAATGCCAAAATATTTACGACAATTTTGAGCCAATAAGTTTAAGAAACTCATTACGTGTTTCTATTTTTTCAAATTGACCTCTAAAGCCTGAAGTAGTAGTCACTGAGTTTTGTTTTTGAACACCGCGCATCATCATACACATGTGCGAAGCCTCAATGACGACTGCTACTCCTTGAGGTTTCAAAGTGGTATTAATGCACTCCAAAATATCATGGGTTAAACGTTCTTGCACTTGTAATCTTCTTGCAAATACATCAACTATTCGAGGTATTTTACTCAGTCCGACAATATGTCCATTCGGAATGTAGGCAATGTGTGCTTTTCCAAAAAATGGTAACATATGATGCTCACATAATGAATAGAGCTCAATATCTTTAATGATGACCATATCATCATAATCTTCGGCAAACATAGCCCCCTTTAAAATCTCAACAGGATCTTGATCATAGCCCTGAGTTAAAAAAAGCATTGCCTTGGCTGCCCGTTCAGGGGTTTTTAATAAGCCCTCTCTTGTAAGGTCTTCTCCTACTCCTTTTAATATATCTGAATATTGAGCTTGAACTTTATCTTTAGCTTCACTATTATATTCTTCAAAGTGCCTGTAATTTGACATCTACTATTGTTTAATTATTTTTTCTTTTTCTTAAACAAATATACATTAATTTGTTCCAGATGCTAAAATTAAGCTATTCTATTCGTCTTAGAAAAAAGAATGTAAATGTGATGCATGAAAGTCTATTTAGAATTTCAATTTTTAAAATTCCTTTGCAAAGTCAAGCCTAATGTTTACTTTCATCCTGTGAAAATTCATAGATGATTAAAGCAACAAATATTAAGAAAACTTACGGCAACCTTAATGTACTAAGAGGCGTAAGTTTACATATCAAAAAAGGCGAAGTTGTTTCTATTGTTGGTGCTTCTGGCGCAGGTAAAACCACTTTATTGCATATTTTAGGTACGCTTGACAACCCCTCTGAATCAGTAGGAAGCTTAGAAATTAATAATACTGTTGTTTCTAATTTAACGCAAAAAGAATTGGCACGTTTTCGCAATGAGCACATCGGATTCATTTTTCAATTTCATCAACTTTTACCAGAGTTTACAGCTTTAGAAAACGTTTGCATACCTGCATTCATTAAAAAGACACCTAAGAAAGAAGCTGAAAAGAGAGCGGCTGAATTACTTGATTTTTTAGGTTTAGCTGACAGACACCATCACAAACCTTCTGAACTTTCAGGAGGCGAGCAACAGCGAGTAGCAGTTGCGAGAGCCCTCATCAATAATCCTTCAGTGATTTTTGCAGATGAACCTAGTGGGAATTTAGATTCAGAAAGCGCCGATAATCTCCATCAATTATTTTTCAAATTACGCGATGAATTCGGACAGACCTTTGTCATTGTTACCCATAACGATGAATTAGCAGCTATGGCTGACCGCAAATTAACCATGGTTGACGGTTTAATCACATAATGAACAAGGCAGCACTTAAAGATTTCTTAGATGCGAAAGTTTTACAATACAATCGTCCTTCCTTTTTAGAAAGTGACCCCATTCATATTCCGCATCAATTTTCACGAAAAGAAGATGTTGAAATAAGCGCTTTTTTGACGGCTACCATTGCTTGGGGAAATAGAAAAAGTATTATCAATAATGCAAACCGATTGATGGAGCTACTTGATAATGCGCCTTATGATTTTGTGATGAATCATCAAGAAAACGATTTAGATACACTATCAGGTTTTGTGCATCGCACTTTTAACACTATTGACTTGACCTATTTTATTCAAAGTCTTAAAAACATCTATGAAAATCATGGGGGACTTGAAACCGTTTTTGCAACAGGGGCACAACCTAAATCAATGCAAGCGGTTATTTCAAACTTCAAGTCGCTATTTTTCGAATTACCACATCAAACCAGAACCACAAAACATGTGAGCGATCCTTTAAAAGGCAGTGCAGCCAAACGTATCAATATGTTTTTACGATGGATGGTGCGAGACAATTCAACTGGAGTGGATTTTGGAATCTGGAAAAAAATAAATCCCTCGCAATTGTCTTGCCCTTTAGATATACATTCCGGCAATGTGGCGCGAAAGTTGAATCTTTTAAATCGAAAGCAAAACGATGCCAAGGCCCTAGCAGAATTAGATACGAATTTGAGAAAATTAGACCCACAAGATCCTGTGAAATATGATTTTGCGTTATTTGGTCTGGGTGTTTTTGAGAAGTTTTAAACAAGCGGTTTTAACACGTTTAAACGGTTGTACTAATTTGTAAGCATTTACATCGTGGTATTTACCTATTTATATTGCTTTTCTGACAAATTTATTAGATTTTTGAAGTATCACTCATTTATGGTTATTGGGTGCAATTAGAGAAAACGTCTTATTCATTGTAATATAATGACGATAATGAGTATTTTGTATTTTTGACAAAAATGACAAATCATGATAATTTCAAAATTTAGTTTTGAAGAAAAATCTCTAAACTGGAAATTTCAAGAGATGATTTTAAATAAGTTAACCTTACTTGTAGGTGCTTCTGGTGTAGGTAAGACTCAAATTTTAAAATCTATAAATAACTTAAAATCTATTTGCGAAGGAGAATCATTGAATGGAATAAAATGGTCCGTTCAATTTAAAACAATAAATCAATCTACCTATATATGGGAAGGAGAATTCGAAAATAAAGGAATTTCGGTAATAATAAATGATGAAGATGAAGATGACAAAAAGAACAAACCTAAGGTACTGGAAGAAAAATTGTTCTTGAATGGAGATTTGATTATTTCAAGATCAAATGATGAGATTATGTTTATGGGAGAACCTACTCTAAAATTATCTCAACAACAAAGTGTTTTGCATTTACTTAAGGAAGAAGACAAAATAAAACCAGCTTTCGAAGGAATAAAAAAAATACGATTTAGTGACCAATCTAATTCTGCTGGTCCGAGAGGTTTCAATTTTAGTTTTTTGAATGCAAACAAATATTCAAAGAAGTATGATACCTTGAGTAAAATTCAAGAAAGTGATGTAGATACAGATTTAAAATTGTTTTTTGTTTCTAAGGCTGATAATAAAACTTTTGATTTAATTAAAGAAAGATTCATAGATATCTTCCCGCAGGTTGAAGATGTGAAAGTTGCTCCCTTAGAAAGTTTTGAAAGAGGTGATATTCCAGACATTTTAAGAGACTACCCATACATACAAATTAAAGAAAAAGGTGTTGAACATTGGATTTCACAAAACCGAATGTCTTCTGGAATGTTTAGAACACTTATTCAGCTAAGCGATTTGTATTTATGCTCTGATGGAACTATTTATTTAGTGGATGAATTCGAGAATAGTCTAGGTATCAATTGCATTGATGAAATCACCAATGATATCTTAAACTCGAATAGAAATTTGCAATTCATTTTGACTAGTCATCATCCATATATTATTGATTCCATACCATATGATTGTTGGAAACTTGTAACTAGAACAACTGGTATTGTAAAAACACACGACATTTCAGAATACAACTTTGGTAAATCGAAACATTCGGCATTTATGCAATTACTGCAATTAGAAGAATATCAAACTGGAAGCGAAGTTTAATGAATGTTTATTTTTTAGTTGAAGGAAAAAGAACAGAGCGAAAAGTTTATCCTAGATGGCTTTCTCTACTAATCCCAAATTTAGAATTTGTTAATTTTTTCCAAGATGTTGTATCAAATAATTATAAAATTTTCTCAGGAGATGGTTTTCCCCACCTTCTTCACAAGCATCTAAAAGCAAGTGTAGAAGATGTTAATAAAGACGGTAATTATGATTATTTTGTTATTTGCTTGGATTCGGATGATTGCTCCGTGGATGAAAGAATAAATGAGGTAAATGGTTTTTTGATTGAAAATAATATTGAATTAAACGATAACATAGAATTTCGGATTATTGTTCAAAATAAGTGCATAGAGTCGTGGTTGTTAGGAAATAGCAACATATTCAAAAACAATCCAGGAGACCCCGAATTAGTCAAAGTAATTAATTTTTATGATGTTTCGAAGAACGATCCGGAAATTATGGAGAAACCGGATACTTTCGGTGGTTCAACTTCAGATTTTCATTATAACTACTTAAAAAAAATGCTTTCAGAAAGACATATTTCATATACGAAAAAAAATCCAAGAGATGTCGTCGAAAAGCATTACTTAGATGAATTGATTAAACGCTCAAAGGAAACTAATCATATCAAATCTTTCACCAACTTCCTTGAATTTTGTGAGGAATTAAGGTCTAAAATTAATTAAACTTTTCCTAACAAAGTCTCTTTTGAAAAGTTTTAGTCCAGTTCTTTAAAGTGAATCAATATTTATTTTTCTTCTTTAAATATCTTTTAAATCTATCAAGAAACAATCCCCATTGTACCTAAATCCAATGGAATAGTCTTGCCACCTTCTTTGATTGATTGGTAAATAGCCTCACAGATAATCATGTCACGTTTTCCCATTTCTCCTGGGGCGACATTTTTACTGCCCGTTTTTATATGCAAGGCAAAATCATCCATCTGTAGCATTTGTTGGCTTTTAAACGGAAAACTAATTTCATCTCCTTTTGACGTACGACCTTTAATAGGCCCGTAACTATGACACGGATTCAGCTCAACCCAGCCCTTTTCAAAACTCACAAACAAGCGATTCGCAAAGGCATTATGACTTGTAAAAAGATGACCTACTACCCCATTTGAAAATTGCATTTGGGCCGTTATACTTTCATCTGTAGCTCTAAAATATTCAGGTCGTGTTGAAAATTCTTGAGCAGAAACTGAAATAGGATTCATGCCCACGCCATAAATATTACTTTGAATTGAATAAACACCCATATTCAATAGCGCACCCCCACCAGAAAGGGCTTTATTCAGGCGCCATTGATCAGGGTTGCCTCTTGAAATGTATCCGGCATCAGATGAAACATATTGTACATTACCAAAATCTTTTTCTCTAACCAAACGCTTTATTTCATTAGTATAAGGGTCTGATTGCATGCGATAGCCAACGCTCAATTTAACTCCGGCTGTTTTACAGGCAGCAATTATGGCATCACATTCAGCAACACTAACTGCCATAGGTTTTTCACATATCACATGTTTTCCGGCTTTGGCAGCGCGAATACAAAAATCAGCATGCATACAATTGGGTAAGACCACATACACTATATCAATCGCATCGTTTTTAGCAATCTCATCGAAATTTTCATAGTTGTATACATTCGCTTCCGGAATAGCATATTGTGACATCCATTTTTTCTTTTTTGACGGCGTACCCGTCACAATTCCGGCTAAATAACAATGCGCTGCATCCACCAAGGCCGGAGCTAATTGTCCGCTACTATAGCTTCCTAAGCCCACCAATGCCACACCTAGTTTCTTGTTATTTTGTGAATTATCCATACCACAAGCTAAAGGCATCCCTGCCAATAAAGTAGTTCCTAAAATACCTTGACCCACCTTTTTATTAAAATGTCTTCTATCCATCCTTTACATAATTATTTGCTGAAAAGATTCCGTTGCGTTTCCCTTAAAAATACAAATAAATTTAACTGCATAATGCAATTTTAGGTCTAACGAAGTAAAGTAAAAACTTCGACTTTTTTTCATACTTTTAAAAGGAATAAATCAAACTAAAAAATGAAAAAACTAATTCTCTTTTTTGTCTTTGCGTTCTTCGCATTGCAATTTACAAATGCGCAAAACAGAAAACTACCTATTGATACTACTGTAACCACACAACACAGTGTTACTATAAATGGTAAACCTATCAATTACACAGCAAAAACGGGCACGCAACCTGTTTGGGATAAAATGGGCGAACCCATTGCTTCACTTCATTATACGTATTACACAAGAAATGGGGTCAAAGACAGAGCGTCAAGGCCTTTATTAATTTCATTTAATGGTGGGCCTGGATCTGGATCGGTTTGGATGCACTTGGCATACACAGGTCCTCGTGTTTTAAAGATTGATGATGAGGGCTATCCAGTGCAACCCTATGGCGTGAAAGAGAATCCTTTTTCAGTTTTAGATGTAACTGATATTGTTTATGTGAACCCTGCCAATACGGGTTATAGTAGAACAATTCCTGAAATGGGAAAAGAAGTAAAACGCGATATGTTCTTTGGTATTAATGCAGATATAAAATATCTGGCAGAGTGGCTCAACACTTTTGTGACTCGTAATAATCGTTGGCGTTCGCCCAAATATATTGTAGGAGAAAGTTATGGGGGTACGCGTGTCATGGGATTGTCTTTGGCCCTGCAAAATCAACAATGGATGTATTTAAACGGAGTCATTATGGTTTCGCCCGCTGATTATAAAGTAATTCGAAGAGGTGGACCGGTGTCAGATGCTATGAATCTACCCTATTATACCGCAGCCGCATGGCACCACAAGATCTTGCCTTCTGAACTGCAGAATAAAGATTTAAATGAGATTCTTCCTGAATCAGAAAAATATACCATTGACACCCTTATACCGGCCTTGGCAAAAGGAGGTTATATAAGCGAAACTGAAAAAAATGCCGTGGCTGAAAAAATGGCGTATTATTCAGGCTTGTCAAAAAAAGAGATTCTTGATTTGAACTTGGTGGTACCTACGAGCTATTTCTGGAAAAATCTTCTAAAAGACAAAGGAGGTTACAATATTGGTCGTCTTGACAGTCGTTATTTGGGCATTGATCGCCAATTATCAGGTTCTAGACCAGACTATAGTGCTGAATTGACCTCATGGTTGCATAGCTTTACCCCTGCCATTAATTATTACCTTCAAGAAGAATTGAAATTTAAAACAGATATCAAATACAATATGTTTGGTCCTGTTCGCCCTTGGAACAATGAAAATGACAATACCAGAGATAACTTGCGTCAAGCCATGGCTCAAAACCCTTATTTAAATGTTCTGGTGCAATCAGGCTACTATGATGGTGCTACCACCTATTTCAATGCCAAATACACCATGTGGCAAGTAGATCCGAGTGGCCGCATGAAAGATCGTTTTGATTTTAAAGGATATCGCTCAGGTCATATGATGTATTTAAGAAGAGAAGATTTACAAAATGCAAATAATGACATTCGTGATTTTATAAAACGTACACAGGCCAACGGAAAGAGTGCAAAGTATTAATTGACTGATTGTTAATTGGTTACAGTAATTTTTGTAACAAAAATGCCTATTTAACTACACATAATTAAACCAATACATTGTAGATTATGGGTGGAGAAGGAAGTATGGCTTCGGCAATATTGTCGTTAAAACAGAATAGAGCCCTAGTTAAAAAAAGAAAAGTCAAAGATTTAAAGGCGCTTCTTTATGAAGAATCTGGTAAAACAGAATTAGAATTCAAGAAAGTCTCGCCCGAGAAACTAGCACAAATAAAAACTGAAATCAGGCGCAAGGCTAAAGAGGATAAATTGAAAGAGGCACTATTTTATCTTATTAGTACTATTATAGTTTTATCTGGACTTTACTGGTTAATTTGTATATAATATGGCATTTGGTTTTCACGGAATAAGTGTTCTTAGAGTAAATCGAGGCTTGTTGAAAAAACGCAAGTTTAAAGATATCAAGCAATTGCTTATTGAAAAATGTAATAAAACAGAGGTAAAGTTTAAAGAAATCTCTCCAAAAAAATTGGCTCAAATAAAAACTGAAATCAGGAGCAAGGCTAAAGAGAATGCAAAGAGAGAGCTCTTTATCTATGGATTTTTAGCTTTACTTTTATTACTTGGTATGGTCTATTTTACCGTTATACTTTTCAATTAATGCATAATTGAATTGTTAGAAAAAGAGATCTTACCCTATCTTTATTCCTAATATGAAGGTCAAAGTAGCCGTTGTTCAAGAGAGTCCTGTTTTTTTCGATAAAGAAAAAACACTTCAAAAATTAGAAACCGTTGTACATGAACAAGCCAGTAAGGGTTGTGAATTGATTGTTTTTCCTGAATCTTTTGTTCCGGGTTATCCTAGAGGTTTTGATTTTGGGGCTACAATTGGCAGTCGTTCTGACGAGGGCAGACAATTATATGCTGATTATATGGCCAATAGCATTGACCTCGAAAGTAATGACCGCGCTAGACTAGAAAAATTAGCTAAAGAACAAAACTGCTATTTGATTATTGGGGTCACTGAAAAACAAAATACAAATGGAAGTTTGTACTGCTCTATGCTCTATATATCGCCATCAAAAGGCTTGCTTGGTATACACCGAAAAATAAAACCTACAGGTACTGAACGTCTTATTTGGGCTGAAGCCGATGGCGAATCTTTAGTGGCTTTCGATACTAAAATTGGTAAGTTAGGCGGACTCATTTGTTGGGAGAATTATATGCCGATGGCTCGCATGAGTATGTACCTAAAAGGAGTAGAAATCTACATCGCACCCACAGCGGACTCACGAGAAGAATGGACAGCTACCATGAAACACATTGCCCTTGAAGGCCGATGTTTTGTTTTAGGATGCAATCAATACTACACCAAATCAATGTACCCTAAAAAGTATGCAAATAGCGTTAAAAATGAAGCTGAAGATATGTGTGCCGGAGGCAGTATTATCGTCTCCCCTTTAGGAAAGGTAATTGCCGGACCTCTATTTCATGAGGCTGGTGTTTTAGTAGCTGAACTTGATCTAGAAGAGGTTTCAAAAAGCAAATTAGATTTTGATGTAATCGGCCATTATGCGCGAAATGATATTTTTCAACTCAATGTCAATAAGCAACCTGAAATAAAAAAAGAATAAAACGTATCTTTCTAGAACACAAATAGTAAAGAATATGAAAAAAGTAAAACTATTTATGCTTGCATCACTATTGTCAGTATTTGGATTAAAGTATGGAAAAGCGCAAGACTGGCCCGCTCTCGCTCACTTTCAAGAAGCGAATAGTGCTTTAGAGGCTCCTGCCGCTAATGAAAACCGCGTTGTTTTTATGGGAAACTCAATTACCATAGGATGGCTCAATGCCAGACCTGACTTTTTTGCTAACAAACCTTGGATCAATAGAGGTATCAGTGGGCAAACCACGCCACAAATGTTGCTGCGTTTTAGACAAGATGTGATTGAATTGCAACCCAAGGTGGTGGTTATTTTGGCGGGCATCAATGATATTGCCGCGAATACAGGTCCGTCAACTATTGAGATGATTATCAATAATATCAAAGGCATGGCTGAATTAGCCCATGCGAATGGTATTAAAGTTATTCTTTCATCTACCCTACCAGCGTATGATTTTCCATGGCGAGAAGGTATGGAACCTGCCAAAAAAGTGAAGGAACTCAATACGCTGATTGAAGCCTATTGTAATGAAAAAGGGCATATCTATCTAGACTATTACAACGCCATGGTTGATGAGCGTGGAGGCTTACCCAAAAAATATGCTTCTGATGAAGTACACCCCACTCTAGAAGGATATTCCGTTATGGAACCTTTAGTTGAAGCAGCCATTAAACAGGCTTTGCTTGATTAACCGTTAAAACAGAACCATGAAAACCATACTTCCCATTATTGTCTTATTGATACTCAGCTCGTGTAAAGTAACTCAAACCACAACTTCTCAAGATATAACTGCCATAAAAGCGATTATGAAAATGCAAGAAAAAGCCTGGTCTGAGAATGACATTGAAGCTTTTATGAATGGATATTGGAATTCTGATGAACTCGTTTTTTTTAGTGGCGGAAATTTGACCAAAGGTTGGCAAACTACCCTTGCCAATTACATAAAAAAGTATCCCACCCAAAAAGAAACCGGTACCCTCAATTTTGAAATTGCCAATATTACGCAGATAAATGTAGATGCCTATTGGGTTATGGGTAGCTACTTTTTGTCACGAGATGCCGGAGATGCCAATGGCACTTTCATGATTGTCTTTAAAAGAATTGATGGCGAATGGAAAATTATTGGAGATTCCTCTTGCTAAACTAAAATGTACGTTGCGGGTTAAAAGCTGAAATATCCATAGAAGTTTTTTTAGCGTCTACCACTTCAGCAATTAATTTACCCGTTGCTGGGCCTAAACTCCACCCCATCATCGCATGCCCCGTAGCGAAAACCAAATTTGAAATTTTTGTTGACCGCCCAATGTATGGCAGTCCGTCAGGCGTTACAGGTCGCATACCAGTTTTAGCGTCATTCTTTTCTTCTGCGGTAATTTCTAAATCAGGATAAAAACTTTGTGCTCCCCTAGCAATGGCCTCAACACGCTCTTTTCGAATCTTGGTATTAATACCTGAGAACTCCATTGTACCCGCAAAACGTGTAAAACCATTCATGGGGGTAACCGCCATACTCGATTCCATCAAAATGGCAGGAATGTTTATGCCCAGCGGTCGCTTAACATTGATTCGATAGCCTTTGCCCGGCTGCAAAGGCAATGATAGCTTTAATTTTTTAGCCAATTGCCCACTCCATGAGCCAGCTGCCAAAATATATTCATCAGACGTATAGCTTACTTTTGAGGTTTGAATTTCTTGTATTTTATTTGAACTTACTTTGACATCAAGTACTTCTTCATTAATTCTTAT
>CAZKQM010000051.1:0-21547 GCA_964554895.1 uncultured Maribacter sp.
ATGCACAGCATTATAGAACAAAAGAAGAAGTTGAAGAATACAAAAAAATAGATCCTATAACTCAGGTACTTGACATTATCAAAGATAAAAAGTATGCCACTGATGATGAGATTAAAGAAATTGCCAAAGAGGTTAAGGAAAAAGTTGCTGAATGTGAAAAATTTGCAGAAGAATCAGCCTATCCACCTGTTAATCAATTGTATGATGTGGTATATGAGCAAGAAGACTTTCCATTTGTAAAACATAAAATTTAAGTAGATGGCTACAGTAGTAAATATGCCGCGTTTAAGTGATACCATGGAAGAAGGTACGGTTGCCGCCTGGTTAAAAAATGTTGGTGATAAAGTAGAAGAAGGCGATATTTTAGCAGAAATAGAGACTGACAAGGCGACTATGGAGTTTGAGTCTTTCAATGAAGGTACGTTACTGCATATTGGTGTTGCGGAGGGCGAAACGGCTCCGGTTGATGTTTTGTTAGCTATTATAGGTGAAGAAGGTGAAGATATTTCTGGCCTTTTAAATGGTAGTGCCTCCACTGCAAAGGTTGAAGAAAAAGTTGAGGCGCCAGTTACTGAGACAGCTCCTGCTAAAACTTCTGAAGTGCCTGAAGGAATTGAAATTATTACAATGCCTCGATTAAGTGACACGATGGAAGAGGGTACAGTAGCTTCCTGGTTAAAAAATGTGGGAGATGCTGTTGAAGAAGGAGACATTCTAGCAGAAATTGAAACGGATAAGGCTACGATGGAATTTGAGTCTTTTCATGAAGGTACATTATTGCATATAGGAATTCAAGAAGGAGAATCTTCACCTGTTGATGCCCTATTGGCGATTATTGGCCCTAAAGGAACAGATGTTTCTTCAATACTAAATGGAAACCAGACTGCTGCTGCTGAAACAAAAGTTGAAGCCAAGGCTGAACCAATTAAAGAGGATGCTAAAAGTGCTATATCAAAGCCTTCATCTTCAAACGGAAGTATAGTATTTGCCTCGCCTTTGGCAAAGAAAATGGCCGCAGATAAAGGAATTAATTTAGCTGGAGTTACTGGTTCTGGTGACCACGGTAGAATTGTTAAAAAAGACATTGAAAATTATAACGCTTCTTCACCATCAGTAGCAGCGGCAGCTTCGGTTGCTGGTGTGGCTGCAGCGGCAGGTAGTGCCTTAGCGCCAATTCAACTTCCTGTAGGAGAAGAAAGTAGTGAAGAAGTGAAAAACTCACAAATGCGTAAGGTTATTGCCAAGCGTTTGGCTGAGTCAAAATTTACTGCTCCTCATTATTATTTAACTATAGAGGTAGATATGGATAATGCCATGGCCTCGCGGAAGCAAATCAATAATTTACCAGATACAAAAGTATCTTTTAATGATATGATTGTAAAGGCTTGCGCTAATGCGTTAAAAAAGCACCCACAAGTAAATACTACTTGGAAAGGAGATACCACGCAGTTTAACCATCACGTTAGTGTTGGGGTTGCTGTAGCAGTTGAAGATGGCTTGGTTGTTCCTGTATTGAAGTTTACAGATCAAATGTCTCTCACACAAATAGGAGCTTCTGTAAAAGATATGGCAGGTAGAGCAAGAAATAAAAAATTAACCCCTGCAGAAATGGAAGGGAGTACTTTTACCGTCTCTAATTTAGGAATGTTCGGTATACTAGAATTTACTTCAATTATCAATCAACCTAATTCAGCTATTTTATCGGTAGGAGCTATTGTTCAAAAACCAGTAGTAAAAGACGGTCAGATTGTTGTTGGTAATACCATGAAGCTTTCATTGGCTTGTGATCATAGAACTGTTGACGGTGCAACAGGAGCTCAGTTTCTGCAAACCTTGAGAGCCTATTTAGAGAATCCAGTGACAATGTTGGCTTAAAATAAGATTAAATAATTTATGAAAGCATCCGTCATTTGGCGGATGCTTTTTTATCTTTAATATCTCAAGAAAAACGAAAATGAAAAGATTTATCTCAATCGTTGTTTTGTTATGTATCGTTAGCTGTGGTTCTACTAATTTGAAAGAAACAGATACATCCGACATTAAACCCGTTGCTAAGACGAATCAAAATGGTAATAGGGCAGCTGAAAATAATAGTATTGTTGAAGAACAAGAAACTTCTAAACAGTCAAATCTAATGGCTGCTGTTCCCGAATTTTCCACAATTGACGGTATAGGTCAAATTATGAATTTTCTAGCCTCAGATGAATTAGAAGGAAGAGAATCAGGCACAGAAGGAATTACCAAAGCGGCCAATTTTATTGAAATGGTATTTAATGAAAACGGAATTAAGCCTTATTTCGAAAATTTCAGAGATACCCTTTCTAATTTTAAAAAACCAGCCTATAATATGGTGGGTATGATTGAAGGCAATGATCCAGAATTAAAAAAAGAATTCATAATTCTTGGAGCTCATTATGATCATATTGGTCGAATAAAATCTGAGAATAGTGATGATATAGCCAATGGGGCTAATGACAATGCTTCTGGCACTACTGCCGTTTTAGAACTCGCTCGATATTTTGGTAAAGCTAAATCAAACAAACGTAGTATCATTTTTGCCTTGTTCAGTGCTGAAGAAAAGGGGCTTTTAGGTTCAAAACACTTGGCAAAAAAATTAAAGGAGACTGATCTCAATCTATATGTCATGCTCAACTTTGAAATGATAGGAGTACCGTTACAAAATAGAGACTATTTAATGTATTTGACAGGCTATGACTTGTCAAATGTAGCAGCAGTAAGTAACAGTTATTCTGATAAAAATATAGCTGGTTTTCTTCCAAAAGCAAAAGAATACAATTTGTTTAATAGGTCTGATAATGCACCTTTTCATAACATATATAATGTACCCTCACATACCTATAGTACTTTTGATTTTACAAATTTTGACCATTACCACAAGGTAGGTGATGAGGCTAGTAAGATGGATTTTGATCACATGGCTAACATTGTAAATCATTTGATTCCTGTAATGGAAAAAATTATTAATAACCCGGAACAAGAAATTAAATACAACTAATGGCAAATGTGATTATTACTGGGGCGAGCCGAGGAATAGGATTTGAGCTGGCCAAACTTTTTGCAAATGAAGGACATTCTGTTTTGGCGTTATCGAGAAATATAAATCCTATTTCAGAATTAAAGCATGAGAACATTTCTAGTTTTCCTTTTGACTTATCTGAAAAAAGTGATCTCAAAAAATTAGCTGATTTTTTAAAGGATTGGAAGTCTGTAGAAATTTTAATCAACAATGCCGGAAAATTAATGAATAAACCTTTTTTAGAAACTTCAGCAGAAGACTTTGAAGCTGTTTTTAGAGTTAATGTTTTTGGTCTGGCCGAAGTAACCAAAATAGTGTTACCAAAAATGTCAAAAGAAGGTCATGTGGTAACTATAAGTTCAATGGGTGGTGTTCAAGGTAGCATGAAGTTTCCGGGTTTGTCGGCCTATAGTTCTAGTAAAGGGGCTGTTATTACATTAACCGAACTTTGGGCAGAAGAATTTAAAGAAACGGGTCCGTCATTTAATGCTTTGGCATTAGGTGCCGTTCAAACGGAAATGCTTGAAGAAGCTTTTCCTGGGTACAAAGCACCAACAACAGCATTTGAAATGGCAACCTATATCAAAGATTTTGCTTTAACAGGCAATAAGATGTATAACGGTAAATTGTTGCAAGTTTCAAGCACTACGCCCTAATATTTTCAAACACTTATTTAAGTATATATATTTTTTCAATGGCATCAAGTTTTGGGTACTTTTCTAAAAATTTGGTCTTGTTCTTATACATAATATCGAGTTCAGTCATTGTTGTATCTGCATAACCAGCATATAAAGAATCAAGAATATTCATGCCTCTGATTACTTTTCCGAAGGAAGGAAAACCTCTAACCTCATTATAGCGTAAGGTGTCTAAACGAGAATTATCGCCAAGATTTATAAATACTGCTGAAGTACGACTTTCTTTACCTCCTCTCGCAAAACTAATTGTTCCTCTTAGATTGCCCTGCAATACGGGTTCATCAGGTACTTTTTGCGCGTTCCATTTCTTAACTTTTTTGTAATCTACCGCTCCAAATTGGGCTACAAAACCTGGATTTACACGATAAAATAAGCCATCATCAAAAAATTGATATTTGACCAATTGATAAAAACGATCGGCAGCTTTTGGCGAGAGATGTCGGTTTATTTCAACATCAAAACTTCCTTTAGAAGTTTCAAAGCGCGTCACATATACTTCAGGTGCAATTTCATGTGTCCATTTCGAATTAAAAATTGAAGGACTACAACTAATAAAGACTATTGATAATAGAAAAACACAATATTTTTTCATTTTCAATTCAGATTAAAATTGAAGATACCAAAATTATAAGTAGGTCAATTGCGTATTTTTGTACTCATGGATGACATCTTAAAAAAGTATTTACCCGAAAGAGCTGTCATGCCATGTTTAAGTTTGATTCAGCATTCAAAAGTACATTTGAAAATAGTAAATGAGCGGGTAACGAGACATGGCGATTACCGCCGAATGCCCGACGGAAGACATCAGATTACCGTCAATGCCACCCTTAATAAATATAGATTTTTGATTACCCTAGTTCATGAGATTGCCCATTTGGTTGCATTTGAAAAATATGGTCGACGAATAAAACCACATGGCCATGAATGGAAACATACGTTTCAGCAATTAATGCTTCCGTTTATTCAGCCAGAAATCTTTCCGTCGAAACTTTTACCCCTTTTAGCGAAACATTTTAAAAATCCGAAGGCAAGTAGCAGTACAGATGCCCAATTATCAGTAGCTTTGAAGAGTTTTGATAAAAAAAAGCGAGATAAACCATATGTTTTTGAATTACCTTTAGACAGCATTTTTCGTCTCTATAATGGTAAAATTTATAAAAAAGGTAAACGTAGAGTAAAGCGTTATGAGTGCGTTGAATTATCCTCAGGAAAAACATATCTCTTTCAACCAAATGCAGAGGTTGAATTAATAAAAGATTAGATGAAGAATAACAATTATTATGCAGTATTAATGGCTGGGGGAGTAGGGTCTCGTTTTTGGCCTATAAGTACATCAAGTTTCCCAAAGCAGTTTCATGATATGTTAGGTACTGGAGATACCTTAATACAAAAAACCTTTAAGAGACTTAATAAATTTGTACCCACCGAAAACATCTTGATATTAACTAATGAGCGCTATAATGATTTGGTTCTTGAACAATTACCTTTGGTCAAACAAGATCAGGTGGTTTTAGAACCGGCAATGAGAAATACAGCACCCTGTATTTTGTATGCGGCATTGAAAATTCAAAAGATGAATCCTGATGGGGTTATGATTGTGGCACCAAGTGATCATTGGATCGAAGATGAAGAAGCCTTTGCGAATGATGTTACAACATGTTTTGAAAAGTGTTGTGCTGAAGAGGTTTTATGTACTTTAGGTATTACCCCATCTTTTCCGAATACTGGTTTTGGATATATTGAATATCAAAAGGATGGCTCTGACGGAATTAAAAAAGTTAATCAGTTCAGAGAAAAACCAAATTATGAAACGGCCAAAGAATTTTTAGCGCAAGGAAATTTTTTATGGAATGCAGGAATTTTTATGTGGAGCATAAAGACCATAGTAAATGCCTTTGAAAAGTATCAAAAAGAACAGTTTGATTTGTTTGCCTCAGGTATTGAAAGTTACAACACCAAAGATGAATCAGCCTTTATAAAAGAGAACTACCCTAAGGCTGAAAACATATCAATTGACTATGCTATTCTTGAAAATTCAAGATCAATATATGTGCTTCCGGCCACTTTTGATTGGAATGATTTAGGCACCTGGGGATCACTTTACGATAAGATGAATGATGGGTCCACTGATAATGCTGTTGTAGGTGCAAAATTATTAGCTGAAGATGCATCTGGAAATATGATACGGTCTCCGAAAGATAAAATTGTGGTTGTTGACGGATTAAATGATTATATTATTGTCGATAAAGAAGATGTCCTCCTTATTTATCCGAAATCAAAAGAACAAAACATCAAACAAGTTTTGAATAAAGTCAAAGATAAATTTGGTAATCAACATGCCTGATTATGAGTGAAGAATTAGAACCTGACCATTTAGAAGAACCTATTGAAAGTAAGGAGGAAGTAAAAAAAGAGTTCAATGACTTTTTTCAAAGCTCTAAGGTGTTTTTATCTGAGCTTTTAGATATTCGAAAAAACACGGATCAAGAGGCTACAAAAGAGGCCATAATTGCTGACATTCCGTTCAAAGGCCACACCTCATGGATTCTAATTTGTTCTATATTCATTGCATCAATAGGCTTGAATGCTAATTCTACTGCAGTGGTTATTGGGGCAATGTTAATCTCTCCACTTATGGGTCCTATTTTGGGTATGGGTATGTCTTTGGCAATCAATGATATTGATACTTTGAGACGTTCACTCAAGAATTTGACCGTTATGGTGGTTTTGAGTGTATTGACCGCTTGGTTATTTTTTGCAACTTTTCCTTTACAAGAAGAATCATCTGAATTGTTGGCGAGAACAAAACCTGATATACGTGATGTAATGATTGCCTTTTTTGGGGGCTTGGCCTTAGTTATTGCCCGTGCTAAAAAAGGTACTATTGCCAGCGTTATTTTTGGGGTGGCGATTGCCACGGCTTTAATGCCTCCTTTGTGCACTGTAGGATTTGGATTGGCAATTGGCAGATGGGATTATGCCGGTGGTGCTATGCTATTGTTTGGTATTAATACCATTTTTATCGCCCTAGCAACTTTCTTAGTACTAAAACTATTGCGTTTTCCGATGGTGCGCTATGCCAATTCGAAAAGAAGACGTCAAATTGCGAGAGCTGTATCGATTACTGCTTTGGCCGTTATGATTCCTGCTGGTTGGATTTTTTGGGGGGTGTACAAAGAGTTTAATTTTAAAAGCGATTCAAATACTTTCATTCAGAAGAATGTGGTACCCTATAAATTTGTAAAAGACGGAAGATTTTTAAAAGATTTGACAGAATTGAATTTTGAAAGAGATACCACCTCATCTATAGAATTAATATTTATGGGTAATGAGAGCGTACCGCCGAGTGTTGTTGCTACTTGGAAGGCAAATATGAAAACTTACGAAGATTTAGAAGATGTGCAACTTAAAATCATTCAAGGATCACAAAGTGACCAAGCAAATCAGCTTAAATATGTAGAAGAATTGTATCAATCGCAAAAGAACGAATTGTTGAGCAAAGATGAGCGTATTTTATTTTTAGAAGAACAATTAGAAAAATTGAATAGAATTAATTCACGTCAAATTCCGTTTCAAGATATTACCAAAGAGGCACAAGTAAATTATTCGAATTTAGAGTATATCGCCTTTTCAAATGCCATCAGAACAGATTTCAAAAAGTTAGATACGGTGCCCGTTTTTGAAGTAAAATGGAAACGTGAGGCTAAAAGAGTAGAAGTTGTCAATGATGCTAAGAAATTGCACAATTGGTTGAAGATACGTTTGAAAGACAGCACCATTCTACTGACCGAGATTATCCAAGATTGATTCTGGTTTTCAAAGAAACCTTGGGTTGAACGTCGCTATGGTAGGGGGTTTTAATTCCGTTCTTCAATATACATTTGGCGAACTTTTTTGAAAAGCTCTGACGAATACACAAAATCAGTTACCGCTTGATTATCGGTTTTAAAAATTTCGTGTTTAGTGCCTTCCCATTCTTTTAGTCCTTTTTTCAAAAAGATTATTTTTTCGCCTATTTCCATCACAGAATTCATGTCATGGGTATTTATTACGGTAGTAATATTGTATTCTTCAGTAATTTCTTTTATCAAATTATCAATAATGATGGCTGTTTTAGGATCTAAGCCTGAATTTGGTTCATCACAAAATAAATATTGAGGGTTCATTACAATTGCTCTAGCAATAGCAACACGTTTTTGCATTCCTCCAGAAATTTCTGAAGGATATTTATGATGTGCATCGATTAAATTAACGCGCTTTAAAACAATATCAACACGATCTTCCATTTCAGATTTCGCCAGTTTGGTGAACATTTCAAGCGGAAACATTACATTGCCAGCAACCGTCATACCATCAAAAAGGGCACTACCTTGAAATACCATACCCATATCTTGACGTAAATCTCTTTGTTCATCGCCTGACAATTCAGAATATACCTGTCCGTCGTAAACTATAGTTCCTTCTTCCGGACAAAAAAGACCCAACATACATTTTAGAAAAACAGTTTTACCCGATCCACTTTGACCAATGATAAGATTGGTTTTACCAGTTTCAAAAACAGTAGTGACACCTTTTAAAATTTCAACGTCATCAAAAGACTTATATATGTCGTTTACCTCTATCATTAGCCTAATAATAACTGTGTTAGAATATAATTTGCGATAATAATGACCACACTTGTCCATACAAAAGCCGTGGTACTTGCTTTACCAACTTCTAAAGCACCGCCCTTCATATAAAACCCATGGTATGAAGGTATGGTTGCAATAATGAATGAAAAAATAAGGGTTTTGATAAAAGCATAGGTTACATGATACGGAATAAATTCTTCAGTGATGCCTGAAACAAAATCTGCACTTGTCAAAAAACCAGAAAAAACGCCAGCCATCCAACCTCCAAATATGCCTACGTACATTGACATGGCAATTGCAAACGGATAAAATAGCATGGCGATAATTTTAGGAAATACTAAATAATTTAAAGCGTTAACCCCCATAACTTCTAAGGCATCTATTTGTTCAGTAACGCGCATGGTGCCAATACTTGAAGTAATATAAGAACCCACCTTACCTGCCATAATTATAGATACAAACGTGGGCGCAAATTCAAGTATGATGGATTGTCTTGTTGCAAAACCAATCAAACTTTTTGGAATTAATGGACTCGTCAAATTCAAGGCAGTTTGTATAGTTACAACGGCACCAATAAAGAAAGAAATAAATATAATGATGCCCAATGAACCAAATATGAGCTCATCAATTTCTTTCAAAATGAGAGATCTCATTATTCTCCATTTGGTTGGCTTTTTAAAAAGCTCAATTACCATAATCGCATAGCCACCAATATCTGCCAAATACTTCATTCAATGAAATTATTCAAGTCACGTAAAAATAACAATAAACCTTTTGAATTAAGCTCGATTAAAATATTAAAGCTTGTTTTTATTTACTTTTGCATATTGATAAACATTACAAAATGCCTAAATATTCACTGTTCATATTGAGTTTGCTTAGTTATTGTTTGGCCTCAATTAGTTGTTTGGCTCAAAAACCAAATAAAAAAGGAAATTCAACGCAACTAAAAAGTTCGCCAAGATTAGTGGTGGGTATTGTGGTGGATCAAATGCGTTATGACTATCTCACACGTTTCTGGAATCATTATAATGAAGACGGATTTAAAAGATTGGTTAATGAAGGATTTAATTGTAAAAACAATCACTTTAATTATGCACCAACAAGTACAGGTCCGGGGCACACATCAGTGTTTACAGGCACCACGCCTTCAACCCACGGGGTTATAGGAAATACTTGGTATGATAAAGTCGAAAACAAAAGCGTGTATTGCGCTTCTGATGATACATATAGCTCGGTAGGTACCGTAACTGACGCTGGTAAAATGTCTCCTCACCGAATGACAGTTTCAACAATAACTGATGAATTAAGATTGCATACCCAAATGCGCGGTAAAACAATAGCCATAGCCCTTAAAGATAGAGGAGCAGTATTGCCGGGGGGTCATACCGCCAATGCCGCATATTGGTTTCACGGTGAAACAGAAGGAAATTGGATTAGCAGTAGTTTTTATATGAAAGAATTGCCAAAATGGGTTCGAGATTTTAACACCTCTAATAAAGTGGAACGTTACAAAAAAGTTTGGAAAACATTTAAAAATATAAGTACCTATGTTGAAAGTGGAACAGATAAAAACAACTATGAAGGAAAGTTTATTGGCGAAACAGAAACTAGCTTTCCACATGATTTGGTAAAACATTGGAATGCTAATGGTAGCTACGATATATTGAAAGCTACGCCGTTCGGAAATAGTATTACTACAGATTTTGCAATAGAGGCCTTAGAAAAAGAGCTTTTAGGAGCTGATGACATAACTGATTTCTTGGCAATAAGCTATTCAAGTACTGATTATGTGGGGCATAAATTTGGTGTAAACAGTAAAGAAATTCAGGACACCTATGTTAGACTTGACAGTGATTTACAAAGACTTTTTGCGGCTTTAGATGAGCGTGTCGGCAAAGATGAGTATACTGTTTTTTTAACCGCAGATCATGGGGCTGTTGATGTACCATCTTATTTAAAAGATAAAAAAATACCTGGGGGCTATGTTAATAATACTGCTATGAAGGCAAAATTCAATGAGTATTTACAATACGCTTTTGGTACTACTGAGGTTGTAAAAAACTATTCGAACAATCAATTTTTTTTAAATCACAAAATAATCGCAAATCTCGATTTGCAAATCGCAGATGCTCAAAATAGAATTGCTTTAGAATTGTTGAAATATGAAGAAATTGAACGTGTGTATACCGCAGACCAAATGCGTAACAATAATTATACTTCTGGTTTGCCTTATATTTTGCAAAATGGCTATAATCAGAAGCGTTCTGGCGATATATTGGTAGTTTTAAAACCTGGTTTCATTAACTACCCCGAAACGGGTTCAACACATGGTTCTCCACAAATCTATGACACCCATGTGCCTTTGCTTTTTTATGGTAAAGGAATACAAAAAGGAAGTACTGTTAAGCGTACCGAAATTCCTGATATAGCACCAACCATAGCGGTCTTATTAGGCATTGCTTTTCCAAATGGCACAACTGGCAAACCTCTCTCTCAGGTTCTTGAGTAAAAATTCCAAAAAATGAATAATCGTCCTATTGGTGTTTTTGATTCAGGGGTAGGTGGAACGTCTATTCTAAAGGAAATTCACAAATTATTACCCAATGAATCAACCATTTATTTGGCTGATAGTAAGCATGCACCCTATGGCGAAAAATCAGAGAATGAAATCATCAATCTCTGTATTAAGAATACTGAATTATTACTAGCAAAAGGGTGCAAATTAATTGTAGTAGCGTGTAATACCGCCACCACAAATGCTATTTCGTATCTGCGTCAAAATTATCAGATATCCTTCATTGGTATTGAACCTGCCATTAAACCTGCAGCTTTAAATTCTACTTCTAAAACCATTGGCGTATTGGCCACCAAAGGCACGCTGTCTAGTAGTCTCTTCAATAGTACTTCTGAATTGCATACTAGTGGAATTAAGGTTATAGAAAAAGAAGGCACAGGTTTAGTGCCCTTAATTGAAGCTTGTAAGGCAGAATCAAAAGAAACAAAAGATTTATTGAAAAGCTTTTTAAAACCTATGTTGGCTGAAGGCATCGATCATTTAGTGTTGGGCTGTACACATTACCCTTATTTGATTCCGGTATTAAAAGAATTGCTACCTGAAACTATAAAAATTATTGATTCAGGTGAGGCAGTTGCTCGACAAACGAAAGCGATATTACTCCAAAATAAATTGATAAATACTTCTTCAGATTTAGGAAAACATGAACTTTACTCCAATACTGATATTGAGCTTTTAAAAGACTTTGTGCCTGATTTAATTGGTTCGGTTTCTTATTTGAATTTTTGAATAAATTAACGAGATTTTTTGGAAAAAGCATTCTTCCTTTCGTACGTCAAATACGTAAAGTCAAATTTGTGCTTTTCATCTTTTGGGTGGTATTCTTCTTCAATAAGCTCCCAATCATTTAAGTCAATCTCAGGAAAAAAAGTATCGGCCTCAAAGGCTTTATGAACTCTGGTCAGCTCAATTTTGTTAGCATACTTTTCTGATTGTCTATAAATTTCGCCCCCGCCAATGATAAAGCTGCTTGCATCATTTTCAACAAGCTTTAAAGCAGCTTCAATAGAATGAACCACAATACAATCATCAAAATCAACGCGGTATTCTTTATCTCTGGTTATAATGATATGTGTTCTATTGGGTAAAGGTTTTAGAAAACTCTCAAAAGTCTTTCTGCCCATAATAATTTTATGACCCGTAGTTAGCTTTTTAAAACGTTTAAAATCATCAGGTAAATGCCAAAGCAAATCATTGTCTTTGCCAAGGGCATTATTTTTAGAGGCAGCGGCTATTAAGGTAATTGTATTCACAGAATTTTAGCTTGGTTTAGTTGGTTTCAATCAAAAAGCAGACCAATTTTAGAAGTATATAATGCATAGTCTATTGCGGTCGTAAACATACTTCTTTTTATTAACTAACTTTAGCTTTTAAAGATAATATTATTCATCTTGATCTGTACCCATATGGAAGAACTTAAACGCCAATTTCCTGTATTGAAAGATTGTATTTATGCCAATACACCTGTCTTTGGGCCCTTATATACCAATCTTTACACGTGGCGTCAAGAACGTGATGCTAATTTCTTGTCAATGGCGAGCGGAATGCGTAATAAAACTCTAGAAACTATTTCAGAGGCGCGAACTGCAGTGGCTGATTATTTTGATTGCAAACGAGAAGACGTGGGGTTGCTATCAAATTTTTCTACAGGCTTGAACATGCTTTTAGAGGGATTGGATAAAAGTGAAAAAGTGCTTTTACTTGAGAATGATTATCCATCGGTTGATTGGCCATTTGCCAGTCGCGGTTTTCAAGTTTCTTATGCTTCTATAGATGCTAATTTAGAAACTAATATTCGGGAAGTAGTAAAAAAAGAGAACATTACTATTTTAGCCCTGAGTGTTGTACAATGGCAAAACGGCATCAAAATTGATCTGGAATTTTTAACCAAACTAAAAGAAGAGTTTCCCAATTTAGTAATCATTGCTGATGGAACCCAATTTTTAGGCATGACCAATTTTAGTTTTCAAAATTCTGCCTTTGACGCCATTGGTGCCAGTGCTTATAAATGGTTATTGGCCGGTTATGGCAGTGGCTTCATGCTTTTTAAGAATACCATCAAAGAACGCTGTGCACTAAAAACAACGGGTTTTAATGCTGCTAATGCCACCCCAGATAAAAGGAATAACATACGATTTGCAAGACGTTTTGAGCCGGGTCATTTGGCTTGTTCAACTTTTGGAAGTCTTAAATTTTCTCTCGACTTTTTATCGGCTATCGGAAAAGACAAAATTGAACAACAAAACAAACGATTATCAGATAAGGCCAAAAAAGAATTTTCAGCACTTGGGCTACTGCAAGCTTCAGTAGTCAACCGAAAAGAACATAGCACCATTTTCAATATTAAAGGCAACGACGCCTTGTTTCAAAAGCTTACCGAAAATAAAGTGATATGCGCCCAACGAGGTGCAGGAATTCGCCTAGGTTTCCATTTTTATAATACTGAAGCCGAGATTGATGCTATTGTTGAAATATTAAAAAAGAAATAAAAATCTATTGCTCAACAGTAACACCTTTCCAAAAAGCAACCCTACCTTTGATTGCTTTGGCAAGTTCGCTAACTT
The DNA here is from genome assembly GCA_964554895.1 of uncultured Maribacter sp. GTDB lineage: Bacteria > Bacteroidota > Bacteroidia > Flavobacteriales > Flavobacteriaceae > Maribacter_C. Next base: position 13,509 of record CAZKQM010000051.1, read on the forward strand.
CAGGGTAAAACCATGCCGCATCAACATTTTCTTTGCCGTTAACCTCTAAAGTGTAGTAATGGGCTTGCCCTTTCCATGGGCAGGTAGTGTGCGTATCAGAACTTTTATAAAATCCTTTTTTAATACTGTCCGCAGGAAAATAGTGATTGTTTTCAATAACAACAGTATCATCACTTTCTGCTATTACGGTATCATTCCAAATTGCTTTCATAGGTAACATTTTAATGTCATCTCCGCTTGGACGGAAATTGTTTAAACTTTTTTAAATACGTAATTCTTGTATTGCTTTTTTGTGTCGGAAAACTGCGTTTCAATTTTGAGTCCAGATTTTTCGGCTAACCAAGCAATTGTTTTGTCGTCATATTTTTGAGAAATTTCAGTATGAATAGTTTCCCATTTAGCAAAGTCAACTTGCAGCCCTAATTTTTTAATGTTAATTGATTGATTTTCTTTGGCAACGAGGTAACTTTTTGCAGTGCCAGTTTCTGGATTATATACCTCCCAATGAAGAAATTTATCTAAATCAAAGTCGCCTTCTAGTTCAGAATTGATTCTGGCCAATATATTTTTGTTGAAGGCAGCAGTGATGCCTGTTGAATCATTATAGGCATCTAGTATGGTTTGCGGATTTTTCTTTTGATCAAATCCAACAAAAAACAAATCATCTTTTTGCATCGTATCTCGTACTTGTTGTAAAAATTCAATGGCCTGCGGATGCAAAAGGTTACCAATATTAGACCCTAAAAATAGGATTACATTTTTTTTATCATTTAAAGCGGCAATGCTTTTTAAGGCATCAAAATAAGTGCCTTGCTGAGGTGCAACGCGAACTTGAGCTAGTTCATTTTTTAGAGCCTCTTGTAGTTGATTTAATATGTTTTGACTGATGTCAATCGGGCGGTAGGTAAAAGTAATTTGCTTGTCAACCAATTTTTTCAAGAGAATTTTAGTCTTCTTTCCATCGCCAGCACCAAGCTCAATAAGATTGAAATTTTGCGCACCTTCATTGAAAAGGCTTGTAATTTCATCTGCATGTAAAGAAAAGATGTCGAACTCTGCATCAGTAAGATAGTATTCAGGCATTTTCATGATATCTTGAAAAAGCCGATCCCCTTTTTTATCATAAAAATATTTTGAAGAAAGATGTTTTGGGTAATCATTAAGACCGGTATAAACTTCTTCTTCAAATGTAGTTTCAAAAACTGGTTTTGTTTTTTCTTGCATAAAATTGATATAGTTCTAAAGGAAGAATAATTACGGAATAAATTGAATTTATTTGGCTAAACGCAAGCCTGTGAACTGCCAACGTAAATTGGTTTGAAAAAAATTACGATAGGTAGGTCGCGTATGTTTTATAGGAGTTGCCACCGAGCCTCCGCGTAGTACTTTTTGATTGACCATAAATTTACCATTGTACTCGCCTAAAGCACCGTCAGCTTTTTGATAATTGGGGTAGGGTAGGTAAGCGCTTTCCGTCCATTCCCATCTAGAACCCCAGTTAAAATATTGCTCTGCGGTTTCCCATTCAAATTCAGTAGGTAATCTGCATCCTTTCCATTGGGCGAAAGCAAAAGCTTCAAAATAAGATATATGAGCTACGGGTGCTTTGAGATCGACTATTTTCAATCCTTCTAATGAATAATAATGCCAAACATCATCAATTAAATGCCAGTATAGAGGGGCTTTTATTTGCTGGGTGTTTACCCAATCCCATCCTTCGGCATGCCAAAGATCAAATTTCTGGTACCCACCAGCTGCTATAAAATCAACAAATTCTTGATTGGTAATGAGTTTGTTCGATATTTCAAAAGGGTGCAAATATACCTTGTGTCTACCGAGTTCATTGTCATAGCAAAAATCTTCTGAATCGTGTCCTATTTCATAAACCCCTTCTTTGATAGAAATCCATTCTTGTGAGTGTATTTCTATTGGATGCTCTTTAAAGTCGCTCGTGTATTCAGGAAGCAACGGATTATTACCTAAAATAAACTTGATATCAGTTAGCAATAATTCTTGATGTTGTTTTTCGTGATGAATACCTATTTCGAGAAGATCAAAAAGCTCTTGGCTTTGATTTATTGAAAATAATTTTTGAATCGTTGAGGTCACATAATGCCGATACTCATACACTTTTTGAACCGAAGGTCTTGAGAGATTTCCGCGATCTGCGCGAACCACTCTTTTACCAACTGTTTCATAGTAACTATTGAAAACAAAGGAAAAATCTTCATCAAAGATTTTATAGTTTTTGGCGTGAGGTTTGAGAATAAATTCTTCGAAAAACCAAGTCGAGTGCCCTAGATGCCATTTAGGTGGCGAAACATCAACGACGGGCTGCACTACATAATCTTCAATTTCTAGTGGCGCACAAAGTTGTTCGGTATAAGCTCGCGTTTCAACAAAGAAATCGAGTAGTGAATCAGTAAGAATCATAGCAATAGTATCTTGGTATAAAGATACACAGAATGAAATAGTGTCGTCAAGAAAGTTATTTTAAATGCAAAACTGACAATCAAAAGAGATTCTTTAAAAAGCCTTTCTTTTGTTTTTCTTTTTTGTTAATGCAAAATTAATAGGAATGGAAAATGGAACTCGAACCGTTTTACCCCTTTGTTTTCCTGGAACCATTCTAGGTAGTAAACTAATAATACGCCTTGCTTCATTTTCAAGTATCGCATGAGGCCCTCTGGTTCTTATATTCACAACGTCACCTTTTGTATCAACTGTAAAAATCAGTGATACGCGACCCTGTAATTTTTGCTTAACTGCTTTTTTCGGATAGCTGAAATTAGCTCTTATATGGTTAAGAACCTGTTCGTTAAAACATTTTCTCCTTTCTAAGTTATCTTTAAATTTTTCACATCCAGGAAAAATGGGAACTTCATCTATGGTTACAAAAGGGACAGTTGCTGATTCTAAACTATCAGTTTGTTTTTCTTGACCGTTGATTTGTACTAGTGAGAAGAAAAATAATATAAAGACTACTACTAACTTTTTCATAATAACGAATTTTAAACAGCGACAACCCCTTTAATATGCGGATGCGGATTGTAATCAACCAAAGTAAAATCTTCAAATTTAAAATCAAAAATATCTTTCACGTCGGGGTTTAGCATCATTTTAGGCAATGCTCGTGGTTCACGACTGAGTTGAAGTTCTACCTGATCCATATGGTTGTTGTAAATATGTGCATCACCAAAAGTGTGAATGAAATCGCCTGCTTCATAACCACATACTTGTGCCATCATCATGGTAAATAGGGCATAAGACGCAATGTTAAAAGGCACGCCTAAAAAGATATCTGCACTGCGCTGATACAATTGACAAGATAGTTTGCCATTGGCTACATAGAACTGAAAAAAGGCATGGCAAGGAGGTAGCGCCGCTTTGCCATTCGCTACATTTTCTGAAAACGATTTCGAAGTATCGGGTAAAACGCTCGGGTTCCAGGCAGAGACCAGCATACGTCTACTATTCGGATTGTTTTTTAAAGAATGAATAACTTCCTTTATCTGGTCAATTTCATCATTATTCCAGTTACGCCATTGGTGGCCATATACAGGTCCTAAGTCTCCGTTTTCATCGGCCCATTCATTCCAAATTCGCACTCCGTTTTCCTGCAAATATTTAATATTGGTATCGCCTTTTAAAAACCACAGCAATTCATAAATAATAGATTTTAAGTGTAGTTTTTTAGTCGTAACCATTGGGAAACCTTCGCTTAGGTTAAATCTCATTTGATGCCCAAAAACACTAACTGTGCCTGTGCCTGTGCGGTCTCCTTTTTGATTTCCTGTTTCAAGTACATGCTTGAGTAAGTCGTGGTATTGTTTCATGGGCCCCTCTTCGGTCTCCCCGAAAGGGAGAAATTCTTAGTTTAATGCTAAAGTAAACAAAGAACTTTTCTTGACTACGAAATAGGTTTTTCAGTTATTAATAATTATCAACTAAACTTGGAAGTCCCAGCTCCCTTTAGGGAGGGGGTTTTGGGAAGGGGCTGTTACCCCAAAATCATTCCAGCAATAGTTGCTGAAAGTAGAGAAGCTAAAGATCCACCGAGTACGGCTTTGAGTCCGAATTCTGAAAGTGTTTTTCGCTGACCAGGTGCTAGAGATCCAATGCCGCCAATTTGAATACCTATAGAGGCAAAGTTGGCAAAACCACAAAGCATGTAGGTTGCCATAATTACTGATTTGTTATAGGTTAAATGTGCCGAACTCGACATGTTTTTTAATTCAGCTAATTGCGTATAGCCCACAAATTCACTTGCAGCTAGCTTTATACCCAATAATTGACCCATGAGCATGATGTCTTCTTTGGCAACACCAATGAGCCACATAAGAGGAGCAAACACTGTTCCCATGATACTTTCTAAGGAGAATTTTTCATAAGGACTATTGGCAGCGACCCATTCATTCAAGGAACCTATTTCTCCAATAAGTTCGAGTCCGCCATTAATCATTGCGATAAAAGCGATAAAAATCAAAAGCATTGCACCTACATTTACGGCGAGCTTAAGTCCTTCTGTAGTACCGTTTGATATGGCATCGAGCACATTACTTCCAAATTTAGAATTTGAGATTTGAATGTCTTTGTTGACTTTATCGGTCTGAGGATATAGCATTTTTGAAACAACAATAGCGCCTGGTGCAGCCATAACAGAAGCAGCGATTAAATGCCTAGCAAATTCAATTCTTAAGGCTTCATCATTACCTCCTAAAAAACCAATGTATGCAGCTAAAACCCCACCGGCCACAGTGGCCATACCACCTATCATTACTAACAAGATTTCAGACTTGTTCATTTTTTCGAGATAGGCTTTAATAAGTAGTGGTGCCTCTGTCTGACCTAAAAATATATTTCCGGCAATGGAAAGACTTTCTGGTCCTGAAATACCAAGGGCTTTAGTTAATAGCCATGCTAATCCTTTTACCACTTTTTGTATGATTCCAAAATAATATAAAACAGAAGTCAAAGCTGAAAAGAAAATAATAGTCGGTAATATCTGAAAAGCAAAAATGTATCCTATGTTCGGGTTTTCAAGATTGAGAAGGTTTCCGAACATGAATTCGCTTCCGGCCAAAGTGAAATTTAAAATTTCATTAAAGAATTTCCCTAAAAGGTCAAAAATACTTTGAATAAAAGGCACTTTCAAAATTCCAATGGCCAATAATAATTGAATTCCGAGTCCAATTCCAACCATTTTCCAATTAATGGCCTTGCGATTTGAACTGAATAAAAAAGCAATGAGTATCAAAACGGCCATTCCTAAAATTCCACGTAACAGTCCGTTTAAAGTAAACCCTTCATTCGAAATTAGTTGCTCAATATCATTAATGGTGGTTGTTTCAATAGCAGGAATGACTTCTGTGGGAACCGTTTCTTGACCAAGTACAGGAATAAGTATAAAAAGGGTGAGCAAAAAAATCCAAAGTTTGATTTTCATACGCTCAAGATAAGAATATTTAATTGCGCTTTGATAATTCGTCTCTTAACTTGGCCGCTTTTTCGTAGTTTTCGTTAGCTACTGCTCGTGCTAATTCTTTGTTGAGTTCATCAATAGAAAGTTCAGTGTACCCATCACTAGCACCCTGCTTTATTTCAACTGCCTCTCCTTCTTGCAGAATTTCATCAACCATGATGCTGTCATCATTGTCTTCTTTATTTTTATCTTTTGAAGAGAATTTAAGAAAGATTCCGGCTTTGTCTAAAATTGTTTTATAGGTAAAAATTGGTGCATTAAAACGCAATGCTAAGGCAATGGCATCACTAGTTCGAGCGTCAATAATCTCTTCAATTTTGTCGCGTTCACAAATGATACTTGAATAAAACACGCCATCGACAAGTTTGTGAATAATAACTTGTTTGATAACGATTTCAAAGCGGTCTGAAAAGTTTTTAAATAGGTCATGGGTTAAGGGTCGTGGCGGTTTGATTTCTTTTTCTAAGGCAATGGCGATTGATTGCGCTTCAAAAGCACCAATAACAATAGGAAGTTTTCGATCTCCATCAACTTCATTTAATATCAAAGCATACGCCCCATTTTGGGTTTGGCTATAGGATATTCCTTTAATTTTTAAACGAACTAAACTCATATTTTACTCGATAATCGAGATTTAAAATTTTCTAAGGCTTGCCTCACGGGAGTTAACTTAAACTCAAAGGGCTGTTCAAATAAGAGGTTTGACCTACTATTTAAACAGCCCCTTTAATACAGGCAAATTAACAAAATTTACCCGTTTTAAGCTTTAAATGCTTTTAATTTTTCGATGAGTTGCGGAACAACTTCAAAGGCATCGCCTACAATACCATAATCGGCAGCCTTAAAAAAAGGTGCTTCAGGATCTGTATTAATGACAACTTTTACCTTTGATGAACTTACTCCGGCCAAATGTTGAATGGCTCCTGAAATTCCAATTGCAATATATAAATTGCTGGCAACAGGTTTTCCAGTTTGTCCTACGTGCTCGCCATGTGGTCTCCACCCTAAATCAGATACTGGTTTTGAGCAAGCTGTAGCTGCACCCAAAACATCAGCTAGTTCTTCAATCATTCCCCAATTTTCTGGTCCTTTTAATCCTCTTCCTGCCGAAACAACAATATCAGCATCTGCGATAGTGGCTTTGCCTATCACTTTATCAATTTCAACTGATTTGGTCGAAAAAGTATCGCCATTAAAAGTGGGACTAAAATCTTCAACTGTAGCAGTTATGGCATTTTCATGGGCGCCATAAGCATTATTAGATACCCCGATTATTTTGATGTCTGTATTTAATTGAGTGTGCGCAAAACCTTTGTTACTAAATGCTGTTCTCTTTACTGAAAACGGACTTGTACTTTCTGGCGCACCAACAACATTGGGCACATAACCAGCTTTCAAACGTCCGGCAACTAAGGGTGCCATAAATTTGGTGTCTGTACTTGAACTTAAGATAACAACTTGTGCATTTTCTTTTTGCGCTGCCTCAGCAACTGCATGGGCATAGGCTTTTGCGTTGAAGGTTTTTAAATCAGAATTGACAATATTTAAAACCTTATTAACCCCATAGGTTCCTATACTTGCATTGTCATCTGCATTGAATGAAATTGCAGTAACTGAAGTACCTAATTGTTGGGCAATAGTATGTGCATATGATGCTACCTCAAAGGCATTTTTTTTGAATTTTCCGTTTTCTGATTCTGTATATACTAATACTGACATCTATTTAATTTTTGGAATTTAATTTTTGATTTTTAATCTGCCTACTGTCAGGTAAGTTTTAGATTGCTTTTGCTTCATTATGAAGAAGGTCAATTAGGTCATCAACATTGTCAACCAATTTAACCGCACCCTTTGCTGCAGGTTTTTCAAATTTTGATATTTCAGTTGCCTTTGTTGCTTCAATGGGTGCTACCACAGTTAACTTCTTTTGTCTTGCTTGCATGATGCCACGCATGTTAGGAATACGAAGATCACTCTCTTCAACCAAACCTTTTTGACCTCCTATAATTAAAGGGAGTGAAGTTGCTATTTTTTCTTTTCCGCCGTCAATTTCTCTATAAGCAGTAGCGTTTGTGCCATCAACCTCTAGGCTAATACACGTGTTTACAAAATTCATGTCTAAAAGCGAAGAGATTATACCAGGTACCATTCCGCCATTGTAATCAATTGATTCACGGCCACCGATTACCAAGTCATACCCCCCGTTTTTTACTACCTCCGCTAATTGTTGGGCAACAAAAAACCCGTCAGTAGGACTCGCATCTACACGAATCGCTTCATCTGCACCTATCGCCAAAGCTTTTCTCATGGTCGGTTCAACAGAAGCCTCTCCAACGGTAGCAATGTGAACGCTAGCACCTTGTTTTTCCTTAAACCAAATGGCTCTTGTTAAACCAAATTCGTCATTTGGGTTAATCACAAATTGCACTCCGTTAGTGTCGAATTTTGTATCGCCATCAGTAAAATTTATTTTTGATGTAGTGTCTGGTACACTACTAATACAAACTAATATTTTCATTTATATACTACTTTAAAAAAGTTAGGTAAAGATACTATT
>CAZKQM010000052.1:0-20968 GCA_964554895.1 uncultured Maribacter sp.
CCGAATATGATTGCTGTACTTTTGTTGGCCCCTAAAGTAAATGAAAAAGCAACGGAGTATTTCAAGAAGTTGAAACATGACAAAGCATAAATCCGGATTTGTAAATATTATTGGCAACCCCAATGTGGGCAAGTCTACATTAATGAATGCTTTTGTAGGAGAAAAACTGTCGATTATTACTTCGAAAGCGCAAACCACTCGGCATCGAATTTTAGGTATTGTCAATGGCGATGATTTTCAGCTCATTCTTTCTGATACACCAGGTATTATAAAGCCCGCCTATGAGTTGCAAAACTCAATGATGAATTTTGTAAAATCAGCTTTTGAAGATGCTGATGTCTTGTTATATATGGTTGAAATAGGAGAAAAGGCTTTAAAAGATGAATCATTTTTTGAGAAGATAAAGAATAGTAAAACACCTGTTTTACTGTTGCTTAATAAGGTTGATACCGCAACTCAAGAGTTACTAGAAGAGCAGGTACAGTATTGGCAAGAGTTGCTTCCTAAAGTTGAATTACATCCTATTTCAGCGCTCTCAAATTTCAATGTGAAGAATGTTTTTGAACGTATTGTTGAATTACTTCCTGAGGCACCGGCCTATTATCCTAAGGATCAGTTGACTGATAAACCTGAACGTTTTTTTGTCAATGAGACCATCCGTGAGAAAATTCTACTGCACTATAAAAAAGAGATTCCGTATGCGGTAGAAATAGATACTGAGGAGTTTTTTGAAGATGAAAATATTATTAGAATGCGATCAGTTATAATGGTAGAACGTGATTCTCAAAAAGGCATCATCATTGGTCACAAAGGCAGCGCCTTGAAAAGAGTAGGTGTTGAAGCTAGAAAAGATTTGGAGAAGTTTTTTGGGAAACAAGTTCACATTGAGCTTTATGTGAAAGTCAATAAAAACTGGCGTAGTAATGATAGGCAATTAAAGCGATTTGGATACAATGGGTAACTAATATTCACGCTAGTCATCGAAAATAATTCCAAAAATGCAATAATAGTACTTCGTTTTTGTTAAAGAAGAGCGTTAAACGTCCTGTGAAATAGCGTTTTAACGAATAATTTTCAAAAAAAACCTCGATTTAATGCTTAATTCAGGACTTTTATTATATTTGATCATCGATAAAAGACCCTAAAACATCGACCAAATGAATAAGAGTACAATTGAATTACCAAATGTTGTCATTATCGGAGCCTCTGGCCACGGTAGTGTGGTACTTGATTGTATTGAAAAAGAAGGTAAATATAATGTTGTTGGGTTTATCGATTCTTTCAAAAAAAAAGGCACTGAACATGACGGTTACAAGGTTCTAGGTAATGAATTTGATTTACCCCTTCTTTCTGAAGAATACAATTTGTATGGCGGTATTATAGCCATTGGTGATAATTGGACCAGAAGCTTGCTTGTTGATCGTATAAGTAAAATACTGCCAGAATTTTCATATTTCTCTGCAATTCATCCAAATGCTGTTCTTGGTAAAAACGTGCAAGTAGGTAGTGGTACGGTTATTATGCCTGGTGTTGTTGTAAATGCTAAGTCGATGATTGGTAATCACTGTATTTTAAATACATGTTCTAGTTTAGACCATGATGGTTTTATGAATAGTTTTTCAAGTTTGGCTCCAAATGTATGCGCAGGAGGTAATGTAACTTTAGGTAAATGTTCTGCAGTTTGTCTTGGTGCTAATGTTATTGAAAATGTGGTCATTGGTTCGCACACGATTATAGGTGCAGGGTCAGTAGTTTTAGAGAATATTCAAGATTATGTTTTAGTTTATGGATCACCAGCTAAAGTAATTCGAAAGAGAATAGCTAGTGAAACTTATTTAGGAGGCGTTAAAGACCCGTCAACAGTAATTCAACTTCGTGCCCAAGAAAGTAGTTAATTACGCTTTCTTTTTACTTCATCTTATAAATCATAGTTCTTCAATTAATTAGATGTATTTTTGCACCTCAAAATTAAGACGTAATGAGCGCCATTGTTGCCATTGTAGGAAGACCTAATGTAGGTAAATCAACTTTTTTTAATCGCCTTATTCAGCGAAGAGAAGCTATTGTTGATGCAATAAGTGGTGTTACACGTGATCGGCATTACGGAAAAAGCGATTGGAACGGAGTAGAGTTTTCGCTTATTGATACTGGAGGATATGTCTTAGGTAGCGAAGATGTTTTTGAACAAGAAATAGACAAGCAAGTTGAATTGGCTATTGATGAGGCAGATGCTATTATATTTATGGTTGATGTTGAATCTGGTGTTACTGGTATGGACGAAGATGTGGCTATATTACTGCGTCGGGTTAATAAACCAGTGTTTTTGGCGGTAAATAAAGTAGATAATGGTAAACGCGCTGAAGATGCCGTTGAATTTTATGCGCTAGGCTTAGGGGATTATTACAATCTATCAAGTATTAATGGAAGCGGTACGGGCGATCTGTTAGATGCTTTAGTCAAGGTATTGCCTGAAAAGGAAAATGTGGTTGATGATTTACCTCGATTTGCGGTGGTAGGAAGACCTAATGCTGGTAAATCTTCTTTTATCAATGCCTTAATTGGTGAAGAAAGATATATTGTTACCGATATAGCGGGCACTACTCGTGATAGTATTGATACCAAATACAATCGCTTCGGATTTGAATTTAATTTGGTTGATACTGCCGGAATTCGAAGAAAAGCGAAAGTAAAAGAGGACCTTGAATTTTATTCAGTCATGCGCTCAGTAAGAGCCATAGAACACAGTGACGTATGCCTGCTTTTACTGGATGCCACCCGAGGATTTGACGGACAAGTAGCTAATATTTTCTGGTTAGCCCAAAGAAATAATAAGGGAATCGTGATACTGGTCAATAAATGGGATTTGGTTGAAGATAAAGAAACCAATACCATGAAGCAGTATACTGAAAAGATAAAACAGGCTATTGAACCTTTTACTGATGTGCCTATTCTATTTATTTCAGTATTGACCAAACAACGCATTTTCAAAGCCATTGAAACCGCCGTTCAGGTGTACAAGAATAGAAGTAATAGAATTTCTACCAGTAAGTTAAATGACAAAATGCTTCCTTTAATTGAGCATTACCCACCCCCAGCGTATAAAGGCAAGTATGTCAAAATAAAATTCTGCGCACAGCTGCCCACTCCCTATCCGCAGTTTGCATTTTTCTGCAACTTACCCCAGTATGTAAGAGAACCTTATAAAAGGTACTTGGAAAACAAATTACGAGAGAACTTTGATTTTTCTGGGGTGCCGATGTCTATTTTTATGCGAAAGAAGTAGATTTTAGGAGCTAGGAGTTGAATTTTGTATATTTTACTGTCAACTGTCAACTGTCAACTGTCAACTGTCAACTGTCAACTGTCAACTGTCAACTGAATTCTACCATCCACCAGAGGCGCCACCACCACCGAAACTTCCGCCACCAAAACCACCTCCAAAACCTCCACTGAATCCGCCACCAGAACTTCCGCCAAATCCGCCGCCACTGTATCCGCCTGATCCCCTGCTGCGGCCCATATTACTAAGTATAATGATATCCCAAAGGTCAAGTCCGTCAGCTCCTCTACCCCCATTTCGTCCACCACCTCTTCCACGTCTATTTCTACGAGAAAGAATGATGAGAATTACAAAAAAGATAATAAATGGTAATAATGAATCTAGATTGAAACTGTTTGATGAAAAGTCACGCTTTTCTTTGAACTCGCCATTTAAAACTTGAAAGATAGTATCGGCACCTTTATTGAGCCCACCATAATAATTATTCTCTTTAAATTTCGGAATGATGACATCATCAATAATTCGTTTTGACAAGGCGTCGGTCAAAGCAAATTCTACACCTTTACCTGTACTTATGGCAATTTGACGGTCATCCTTAGCCAAAAGAATCAATATGCCATTATCCTCTTTCGCTTGTCCAATTCCCCATTTCTCGCCCCATTGTGCACCTAAATAATTGATATTTTCACCTTCAGTAGAACTTATGATGGTAATAACAATTTGCGTAGAAGTACTATCTGAATAACGAATTAACTTTTGCTCTAGCGTTTTTTCTTGACTAGCAGAAAGTAAATTGATGTAATCATAGACGCTAGTTTCCTTTTCTGGTTTGGCCGGAATTTCAAATTGTGCATATATCCATCCAAAGGAAAAAAGAAATAGGACGAGTAAACTAAGCTTTTGATATCTCATCGCTAAGTTCATTTTCATCGCCATGTTGCCACGGAAAATGGGTTTCTAATTCTTTGCCTGCGCTTAGTACACCATCAATAATACCCTGTTTGAAATTTCCTTTTTGAAATTGAGTTTGAATTAGGTCTTTTGTAGAATTCCAGAATTCTTGAGGTACCACTTTATTGATACCCTTATCACCAATGATTACAAACTTTTTGTCACAAACGGCGATATAAATGAGCACGCTGTTTTCATCTTTGGTATTATCCATCTTCAAAAGATGAAAAACTTCCCTTGCTCTTTTATAATGGCCAGCTTGACATGATGATTCAAGGTGCACGCGTATTTCTCCAGAGGTATGGCTTTCAGCTCTAAGAATAGTTTGAATAACTTCTTGCTCTTCTTCGGCAGATAAAAAATTTTCTACTTGCGACATTTAAATTTTTAAAAATCAAAATCTACATCAGGTGCGTTTTCTGACCCTGGATCTGCTTTGTATCTGGCCATTTCTTTAAAGCCAAACCATCCTGCTAAAATTTTACCAGGAAACTTGGTCGTATGAATATCATAAATATTTACCTGTTCATTAAATCGATCGCGAGCGATATTAATGCGGTTTTCTGTACCTTCTAGCTGTGATTGTAATTCTAAAAAGTTCTGATTGGCCTTCAAATCAGGGTAACGTTCTACTACAACCATTAATTTGCTTAAGGCACCTGTTAATCCGCTTTGCGCTTTCTGAAATTGTGCCATGTTTTCGGCAGTAAGGTTATTGGCATCAATATTAACTGAAGTGGCTTTTGATCTTGCTTCGATAACATCTTTCAAGGTGCCTCTTTCAAAATCAGCAGCACCTTGCACCGTTTTGACAAGGTTGCCAATTAAATCATTTCTTCTTTGGTAGGCACTTTCAACATTCGACCAAGAGGTTTTGGCATTGGCTTCGTATTCAACAGCGGTATTATTGAAATTAAGTGCGTAAGGAATCGTAATTACGGCCAAGATTATTATGCCCACTATAAATAAGCCAAGACAACCTAGTCCCATTATTCTTTTTTTCATTTTTTCGTGTTTTAGTGTTTGTTAATGAGGGTTATTATTTTGAATTGCTGTTTTGTATTCAATAAGTAGAATTTCATCGACTTTTGTTACAAAGTCTGTAAAAAGAGAGCAATATCAAAGCTGTTCTTTGATTTTGATAAGCTCGGCCTTAACGCGCTGAAGTTTATCAATAATTTCAAAATTCTCTAAGGTTTTTTTCTTGTTCTCTTTTAGATGAATTTTGGCACCTTCGAGGGTAAAGCCACGCTCTTTTACTAAATGAAAAATGAGTTTGAGATTTTTAATGTCTTCAGGGGTAAACTTTCTATTACCTTTAGCGTTTTTCTTGGGCTTAAGTACATCAAATTCTTTTTCCCAAAACCGAATCAATGAAGTATTGACATTAAAAGCTTTGGCGACTTCGCCAATGCCATAATATCTTTTTTCTGGAAGTTCTATTTGCATCTAATTAATCCAATGATTGGTTTTCTTGATTGGCGTATTTCAGCATATTTTCAAATTCTTTGGGCGATAGACTGCCGTAGTAAAAATTGATAGGATTGATACGATCCTTGTCTTTCCAAACCTCATAATGTAAGTGAGGTGCTTCTGATCGCCCCGTACTTCCTACAAAGCCAATGAGGTCTCCGCGCTTAACTTTTTGTCCTTTCTTAACATTGTATTTGCTTAAATGAGCATACAAACTCATGTAACCATACCCGTGTTCAATTCTAATATGTTTTCCATATCCTGAAGAATTATTATCAGCACGTATGATTTTACCACTTCCTGAAGCATAAATCGGTGTGCCTCGAGGTGCCGTGAAATCCATGCCATAATGCATTTTGCGTACTTTGGTAAATGGGTCAGAACGCCAACCATAACCAGATGCCATTCTTGTTAAATCTTCATTGTTTATAGGTTGAATAGCAGGTATTGATGCTAATAATTTTTCTTTTTCTTCAGCCAGTTTACTAATCTCATCTAAAGATTTTGATTGAATCGCCATTTGTTTTTTAATAATATCAAGGCGCTGGGTGGTAGATATAATCATATCAGAATTATTAAATCCTTCCAATGATCTGTATCTATTTACGCCTCCAAATCCTGCTTTTCGCTGTTCTTCGGGTATTGGGTTGGCTTCAAAGTATAAGCGATAAATATTGTTGTCACGATCTTCTATATTTCCTAGAACTTGTTCCATCTGTTCCATTTTCTTATCTAGAAGCTCAAATTGAAGTTCATAATTTTTTAATTCACGAGATAAAGAAAGTTCTCTAGGTGTATTGACAAGATTGGTATTCAATAAAAAAATTACGGTAATAAGTCCAAAAAGAAAAGCTGCCAATAAAAAGAAAGCAATATTGCGAAAACGCCTAGATTTTTTCTGCTCTATTTTTCTATATGAGAGCGTATCTGAATCGTAAAAATACTTAACCTTAGACATGAATGTAAATTATCCTATTTTTGTGACGATTTGTAAGAACAAGCAAATATAAAAATTGTTTTGTTTAAAAAGTTAAAATTTATATAACCATACTAAATTACATGAATTCCAACGAAATAAGGAAACAATTTTTAAACTTCTTTAAAGAAAAAAACCACAAAATTGTAGCTTCAGCACCCATGGTTATCAAAGATGACCCAACGCTGATGTTTACAAATGCGGGTATGAATCAATTTAAAGAATACTTTATGGGTAATAGTGTGCCAAAATCTTTGCGTGTTGCTGATACCCAAAAATGTCTAAGGGTAAGTGGTAAACATAATGATTTAGAGGAGGTTGGTAAAGATACCTATCATCATACCATGTTCGAGATGTTAGGCAATTGGAGTTTTGGTGACTATTTTAAGAAGGATGCTATTGCCTGGGGATGGGAATTCTTAACAGAAGTATGCAAAATAGATAAGAATAGTCTTTACGTTTCGGTTTTTGAAGGAAGTAATGATTCTGATCATCTTGAAATGGATTCAGAAGCTTATGATCTTTGGAAAGCCATTGTGCCTGAGGATCGAATTATCATGGGTAACAAAAAGGATAATTTTTGGGAAATGGGTGACCAAGGCCCATGCGGACCATGTTCAGAAATTCATGTAGACATTCGTTCTAAAGATGAAAAAGCAAAAGTTTCTGGGGCTTCTTTAGTTAATCAAGACCATCCTTTAGTAGTTGAAATCTGGAATCTGGTTTTCATGCAGTACAACCGAATGGCCAATGGTAATTTAGAAACTTTACCCGACAGGCATGTAGATACAGGAATGGGTTTTGAACGTTTATGTATGGTTATGCAAAATGTTCAATCCAACTACGATACTGATGTTTTTACCCCAATAATTCGTGAAATTGAAACCATTACCAATTCCGAATATGGCGAAAATGAAGAAATAGATATTGCAATTCGAGTCATCGCTGATCATATTCGAGCGGTTTCTTTTTCAATTGCTGATGGGCAGTTGCCAAGCAATACGGGAGCTGGTTATGTGATTCGTAGAATTTTAAGAAGAGCGATTCGCTACGGTTTTACATTCTTAAATACCAAAGAACCTTTCATGTTTCGTTTGCTTAAAGTATTGTCTAATACTATGGGAGATGCTTTTCCTGAACTGAAACAGCAAAAGCAATTAATTGAGAATGTCATCAAAGAAGAAGAGCATTCATTTTTGAAAAGATTAGAACAAGGTTTAGTGCTGCTCGATAGCATTATTTCAAATACTAAAGCAAAAGAGATTGATGGCAGAAAAGCATTTGAACTATACGATACCTACGGATTTCCTATTGATTTAACGGCTCTTATTCTTGGTGAAAAGGGATATTCATTAGATAAAAAAGGATTTGAAACGGCCATGCAAGAACAAAAAAATCGTTCAAAATCGGCTTCAGTTTCATCAAAAGAAGATTGGATAGTTTTAAGAAATGATGTAAAACAAGAGTTTGTAGGTTATGATTTGCTTGAGGCCAATGTTAATTTGGTTAAATACCGAAAAATAAATTCTAAAAAGGAAGGGGATCAGTATCAGTTGGTTTTTAATTTGACGCCCTTTTATGCTGAAGGTGGGGGTCAAGTAGGAGATAAAGGGTATTTAGAAGTGCCAAATGGCGACGTGGTTTACATTGTTGATACCAAAAGAGAGAACAATGAAATTGTACATTTTTCAAAAAACTTACCTAAGAAATTAGACGGAACTTTTAAGGCGGTTGTTGATAAAAAGCAGCGGTCTAGAACTGAAGCTAATCATACAGCAACCCATTTATTACATCAAGCTCTTCGTGAAATTCTAGGAACCCATGTAGAACAAAAAGGATCGGCAGTTCATTCAAAATACTTACGTTTTGATTTTTCGCACTTTTCAAAGTTGACTGCTGAGGATTTAAGAGCGGTTGAAAATTTTGTGAATTCGAGAATAGAAGGTGGTTTGCCTTTTGAGGAAAATAGAAATGTACCTATGGAGCAAGCCATTGCTGAAGGTGCCATGGCCTTATTTGGCGAAAAATATGGCGATACGGTAAGAACTGTGCGATTTGGACAATCTGTTGAACTTTGCGGGGGTACACATGTAAAGAATACGGCTAATATTTGGCATTTTAAGATTAGGTCTGAAGGTGGTGTCGCTGCAGGCATCAGAAGAATAGAAGCAATTACCTGTGATTCTGTTAAAGATTTTTATGCTGAGAATAACAAAGCCCTTTATGAAATTAAAGACTTATTGAATAATGCTCAAGATCCTGTTAAGGCAGTAGCTTCTTTACAAGATGAAAATACCAAGTTAAAAAAGGACATAGAACAGCTATTAAAGGATAAAGCGAAGAACCTGAAAAGCGAATTAGCCAACGAATTAGAGGACCTGAATGGAATACACTTCTTAGCCAAAAAAGTAGATTTAGATGCTGCCGGCATTAAAGATTTGTCTTTTGAAATGGGCCAAAATAAAGACAATTTATTTTTGTTGTTTGCTACTGAGCAAAACGGTAAAGCCTTACTATCTTGTTATATTTCTAAAGCATTGGTAGCTTCAAAAGATTTGAATGCAGGTACTATTGTGCGAGAGTTAGGTAAATATATTCAAGGCGGTGGTGGCGGACAGCCCTTCTTTGCCACAGCAGGAGGAAAAAACCCTGCTGGTATTCAAGAAGCCTTGGATAAGGCGAAGGAATATATCAATTAACAGTTGCATTGAAACGCAGATTAAACTGTGTATTGTATTCTCATTACCCTAATCTGATATAATGAAGCTTCAAACAAACATCCCTTTAAATAAGGCTGATAATCAAATTGACTATCAAAATAAATTGTTGCTCATAGGTTCTTGTTTTTCAGAAAATATAGGTGATAAGTTGGCTTATTATAAGTTTCAAAGTGTACAAAATCCTTTTGGCATATTGTTTCATCCTTTAGCGATTGAGACTTTGATTTCAAAAGCTATTAAGAACGAACAATATTCTGAAAAAGACATCTTCTTTTTAAATGAACGCTGGCATTGTTTCGATGCGCATTCTGATTTAAGTGACGCATCCAAAGAAAGCCTTTTAAAAAAATTAAACACAGCATTAAAGAAAGCGAATCACCGAATCAATAATTCCACACATATACTAATTACGCTGGGTACGGCTTGGGTATATCGAAACACAAAGACCAAAGCGGTGGTTGCCAATTGCCATAAAGTGCCTCAAAATGAATTTTCAAAAGAATTGCTATCGGTAGATGCCGTTCAAAAAAGTCTAGAAAATACCATTCAAAAGATTCAATCAGTAAACAAAAAGGCGCAATTTATTTTTACGGTTTCGCCTGTTAGACATCTCAAAAACGGATTTACAGAAAACCAAAGAAGTAAGGCTCATTTGATTGCTGCTATTCAAAATATAGTTAACTCCCTCTCCTTTGGAGTGGGTCGGGGGGAGCACTATTTCCCTTCTTATGAACTCATGCTCGATGAACTTCGTGATTATAGATTTTATCAAGCAGACATGATACACCCTAATCAACTCGCAATTGATTACATCTGGGAAAAGTTTGTTGAGGTATTTATTTCGTCCAATTCGCTTCAGACCATGAAAAGAGTTGAAGATATTCAAAAAGGGTTACAGCATAAACCTTTTAATAGAGAATCAGAACAATATCGAGCTTTTGAAAAATCACTCAACGACAAAATTTCGTATCTTCAAAAGGAGTATCCTTTTATGAAGTTTACATGAAAAAAATAGTAGTTGCAATCATTGTAGTTTTAGTCGGTATTTTAGTTTTTAGGTTATGCACCGAACGCAAGGAAGAAAATGCGATCCTTAAAGAAAATTCAATGCTCATTCAGCAAAAAATTGCGAATGTTTCTAAGCTGATTGTTACCGAGGGGCATTTTGCAGAAGTTTATAATTATAAAGATTCTCAAGAATTATTCGGGCCTTTAATTACGGCTGATAAGAAAGCCTTGGTCGTAGTCAATGCTGAGGTTACCGTAGCATATGATTTAAGTGAAATTGATTTTCTAATAGATGAAGAAAACAAAACCTTGTATATCAAAAGTATTCCTGAGCCAGAAATTAAAATCAATCCTGATTTTGAATATTATGATGTGACAGCAGATTTTTTAAATCCTTTCAAAGCTGCTGATTATAACAACATAAAAACGAATGTTAATGCTTCTTTGATGGAGAAAATAAAAAACTCGACCATAAAAAGGAACGCGAAAAACAGACTACTTAGCGAACTTCAAAAGTTTTATGTGCTGACGAATTCTATGAACTGGGTTTTGGTGTATAATGATCAAGAGCTTCAATTAGAAAACGCTTCAGAAGTTATTTTTAATAACGAATTCAACTAATTAAGCTCGCGTTAACCAATTGCAATCCGTCATCAATTAAATGACCCACTTTAGGGTTGTTCAATTTCACAGTTTCTAAGTGTTTAGCTATTTCTTCAGCAAAATCTACATCACCGTTGTTTTTTGCGAGTTCATATAATTCAACCGATAAAAGCCAATCTTCAGGAAATTCTTCAGCTATTTGTTCGAAAACTTTATGTCGAGAAATAGTGGTGTTTGTGCCCTCTCTGTAGTCACGAACTTGACGGTAATACTTTTCAAGATTTTGACGCTCTTTTGAAAGCTCTTGCTGCGCAGTTGTCGTTGCTATTTCATGATTAATTAAATCAAAGCTTTGTAAATCAGCTGAGCCATTGTAGGCAGAAACAATATGTTCGCCAACAGCCATGCTATACAACCGTTCATCTGATTTAAATAAGAGGTCACTTTTATGGGTTACCGTGCAATTTCTAAACGTGATGAGTATAATTTCGCCCTTTAAATTTCGGGTTCCAGTTATGATTTCGCCTGAGATTTTAATATCGCCTTCAAACTCTAAAGCAATCGTCTGACCTTCAAAAATGTTATAGGCTTTGAGATCTCTAGGGCTCATATCTTCAATGGCCAAATTGATACCTTTTAGTTTACCAATTGGCGAACCAAATCCGTCAAAATGTTGATTAGTTCCATGCCCAACCAATTCTTTTTCACGGTATGATAGGGCGGTAGGTCCTTCAGTTTGAAAGAAAACAGGTTTACCTTCAAAATCTATAACTTTTTTAAAGTTACCCGAAACTTGCAGTCCGGTACTTAATTCAATCGTTCCGAGTTCTTTTGAATTAATTAATTTTTGAATGCTACTTAAACCTCCTTTTCGTACAGCCATTTCATTGGCAAATTCCTCTAAAACTTGACTTAAATAGGCAAAATTAGGAGTAACAAAAAGTTGAGGTTGTGGTTTTGTAATGTCGAAAGATGTGTGTGCGGCTTCAATCGAGTAGGGTATTTTTTTAACTTCATCAGTCATGCACCAAGCACTTTCGCCAATAGAAGATAAAAGTCCGGCGCCATATATTTTCGGATTTTCTACGGTACCAATTAATCCGTATTCAACAGTCCACCAATGCAAATTTCTTACTAAAGCAATCTCACTGGGTTCCCCCATATTGTTTTGCAAATCTTCAATATGTTGCTCAGCCTTTTCTATTTCATCTTGGGGTGTGCCAGTAGCTTCTTTGATTATTGATAAATGACGCACAGCTTCATACAATTCAAAGTCTTTTGCACTAGAAATTGCTTTGCAACCTATTTCGCCAAAGCGTCTTAAATATTCTGAATATTCAGGGTTGGCAATTATAGGGGCGTGACCTGCACCTTCATGAATAATATCAGGAGCTGGGGTATATTCTATATGTTCTAATTGTCGAATATCAGAAGCAATGACCAAAACATTATATGCTTGAAATTCCATAAATGCAGAAGGTGGAATAAAACCATCAACAGCAACAGCTGCCCAACCAATTTCTTGAAGAATACGATTCATACCATACATATTTGGAATATGGTCTATTGAAATACCTGTTTTTTGAAGTCCTTCAAGATAAGATTGATGCGCAACCGTACTTAAATAATCTACGTTTTTACGCATGACATAGCGCCAAACTGCTTGGTCAATTGCTGTATATTCCGAATAGTCTTGAGGTTTTATGAATTGCTTTAAATGCTCAGGTAGCTTATCTAAAATAGGGTTGCTTTCGTATGACATTCAAATTGAATTTTATCTTTTTTTTTGAAGAGATCAATAATGATTTTATTGATATCGGTTGCAGTAGTAAAGTTACAAAATTCAAATTCTAAAATACGTTACAAGATGTTAAGAGAATGCATAAAAAAACCGCCTGAAGGCGGTTTTAAGTTTATTTTGATGCCACAGCATTGGGCGGATATTGCTCTAATATATCAGCTACAAATTCTTTTATTCGTGCTTCTTTCTTCTCAATATTCTTGGTATTAGCCAGTGTTCCAACACCTTTACCTTGCCAAACCAATTCTTTCTTTTTGGCATCGATAAGGTCAATATAAAGTGATCCTTGAGTTCTGGTGCTAACAGCGTTTCCACCTCCCCAGCCCCAACCAGGTCCAAAGCCGCCACCCCATAAACCAGGTCCAAAGCCTCCCCAGCCCCAGCCATAACCACCCCAACCAAAGTTGTTGTTGTATACGTCAACTTGTTCACTCTCTTTGGTAAAAATGCTGACTAAAATATCTGGGTTTTCAGATTTAACAAAACCACGTGTATTCATTTCAGCTTCAATGGCCTTTAAAATTCTCTTTTTATCTAAATCAGAAATCATGGCCTTGTCAATACCTGTTTTGTAAAAGGCAAATGATTTGTACCTATTAAAATTTACTTCTTTGTCATAATCTGACAAGACTTGAATTGAAGAACATGAGCTTAACATCAATATTAAGACCAACGGTAGTGTAAGTAGTTTTAATTTCTTCATGATTATTTTTTCTTGAATTACTAGTAATTTTTACACTATTATATCGCAAAAACCGTGCCGAGAATAGATATTTATTGGGTATTGGTTTTTGGGTCATAACCATAAGGGCAGTGCCTACAACCACTTTCACAACAATAGCCTCTTTTTAAATGATATTGCCTTGTGAAAACACGGTATCCTTCTTCTGAAAGATAAAAATCGCCTTCTTCAATGGGTATGTTCTTTTTCATTTCTTTAGCTATTCGGTCAATAAAAGTATAGGTTTCAATAAAATATCTTATTGATTTGCCTCCTTTATAGTGTCAAAGAAACGATTTTTTGACCTTTCATCTGATTTATACAATTGTTTGGCATCTTTTATGTTGGTGTAAAAACGTTTCTTAAGATAATTATTTTTATCTTCAAGACGTCCTTATAGAATTTAGGTATGATTTTAGTATTTAAACATTTGTTTTATAAGAACTACGTGGGACTCACTTTTTGGCCTTTTATTATTCTAAAACATGATGGGCTTAAGTATGATGCTACACTTATAAATCATGAAAAAATTCATTTGAAGCAACAGGTAGAATTGCTGATTCTACCTTTTTATATCTTTTATATTTCTGAATGGCTTTTAAGAAGTCTGTTTTATCTTAATTTTTATAAGGCTTATCAAAATATTAGTTTTGAACGCGAAGCTTATGCAAATGAAGATAATTTTAACTACCCAAATGAACGAAGATTTTTCAGCTTTATAAAGTACCTTTGATATTCAAAATTAAAGGTTTTGAAGGTTCTTATTCAAAAAATAAATTACCCCTTATTAACTAAAAATAATGTTTCCTTATATATTAAAAGGGAAGATTTGATTCATCCGCAAATTTCGGGTAATAAATACCGCAAATTAAAGTACAATATTGAAAGCGCTAAGCAAGAAAGATTTGAGACACTTTTGACGTTTGGTGGGGCTTATTCTAATCATATTGCAGCAACTGCCTATGCCGGTAGAGTACATGGGCTTAAAACAATTGGGGTCATTAGAGGAGAAGAAATTGCTAAAAAGTGGCAGCAGAATCCTACCCTTAAGTTAGCATCTGAAAACGGAATGCAATTTCACTTTGTGTCAAGAATGGCATATCAACAAAAGAACAATCAAAATTTTCATGAAGCCTTGAAAAAAGAATTTGGAGCTTTTTATTTGTTGCCCGAAGGCGGTACAAATACCCTAGCAATTAAGGGTTGCGAAGAGATTTTAAATAATGAAACAATTGATTTTAATTATATCTGTACTTCAGTAGGTACCGGGGGTACCTTGGCCGGAATTGTTAATGCATCTCAAGAAAATCAAACCGTTTTAGGTTTTCCGGCTTTAAAAGGAGAATTTTTAAAAGAAGATATTCGTAATTTTACTTCCAAAGAAAATTGGCAATTGTTGAATACCTATCATTTTGGTGGATATGCGAAAATAACTAGTGAATTGATAACATGTATCAATGAATTCAGGCAAAAGACACAAATTTCTTTAGATCCTATTTATACAGGAAAAATGATTTTCGGAATTTTAGACATGATAAAAACCAATCAATTTAAACCGAATACCAGTATTTTGGCCATTCATACGGGCGGTTTGCAAGGTCTTATAGGGATGAATCAACGTTTAAAAAAGAAAAATCTACCACTTTTAGAAGTATGATACAGAAACTATTCTTAGTAGGTTTTTTGAGTTTCATTTTGTTAGGATGCAAGGTTAAAAAACGTACCACCTACGGTAAAAAATCGCAAACTAGAACAGTTCAACAATCTACTACTCCTCATGATGGCGGACTTTACAAGTTACCTGAAGATACGGGTAGGTTCATACGTTTTGAAATTAACTCAACTGAAGAGTATATAGAAAATTTTGCTGAAATGGCTCAGTTTGAAATGAAGGCATATGGCATACCGGCGAGCATAACTTTGGCACAAGGTTTACTAGAAAGTGGAATCGGTAAAGGTCAACTGGCTAAAAAAACAAATAACCACTTTGGTATCAAATGTCATACTGATTGGCAAGGTCAATATGAATTACATGATGATGATGAAAAAGATGAATGTTTTAGAAAGTATAACCACCCTATGTATTCGTATCGTGATCATAGTTTGTTCTTAAAAAATAGAGCGCGTTATGCCTTCCTTTTTGACTACAAGCAAGATGATTATAAGAAATGGGCCTTAGGTCTTCGAAAAGCCGGTTACGCCACTGATAGGCGCTATCCTGATAAATTAATTAGTCTCATTGAAAAGTATGATTTATATAAATATGATAGGCTTGTTTTAAGCGAAGTCCATCAAAAAGCATTAAAAAATCCGAGTGATGAGGTGCCCAAGAAGCCATTGACTACAACGACGCATATAGTTCAAAAAGGAGATACCCTTTATGGCATTTCAAAAAAATATTCTGTTTCTATCGATGATTTAAAACGATGGAACTATCTCTACGACACCATAATTTCAGAAGGTCAAGAATTGACCATCAAAACCGAAGCATTCAATAGCCAATGATATATCAAAGAAGTAGTGCCTTATTTGCTGAGGCCAAAAAATATATTCCGGGTGGGGTAAATTCACCTGTTCGTGCTTTTAAAGCCGTAGGTGGAGACCCTATATTTGTGAAAGAGGCCAAAGGTGCCTATTTATACGATGAAGATGGCAATCGTCTCATTGATTATATAGCCTCTTGGGGGCCATTAATTTTGGGGCATGCCTATGAACCAGTAATCAATGCGGTTATTGAGAAGGCCAAAAAAGGTACTTCTTTTGGGATGCCTACTGAAATTGAAACGCAATTAGCACAATTGGCCGTTTCAATGGTGCCTAATATTGATAAAATTAGATTTGTAAATAGTGGTACCGAGGCCTGTATGAGTGCTGTGCGCTTAGCACGTGGATATACGGGTAAGGATAAAATCATAAAATTTGCTGGCTGTTATCATGGGCATTCAGATTCTTTTTTAATACAAGCGGGTAGTGGTGCCGTAACCTTTGGAAGTCCTAATAGCCCTGGAGTTACCCAAGGCACAGCCAAAGATACTTTGCTTGCTGCTTATAATGATTTGGAGGGGGTTCATAAACTAGTGCAAGCCAATAAAGATGAAATTGCAGCCATTATCATTGAACCTATTGCTGGTAATATGGGATGCATTATTCCTACGGATGAATTTATACACGGACTAAGAGAAATTTGTACACAACAAGGTATTTTACTGCTTTTTGATGAGGTTATGACAGGTTTTCGTTTGGCAAGAGGTGGCGCACAAGAAGCACTAGGAATTAATGCAGATATTGTCATGTTCGGAAAAGTCATCGGCGGTGGTTTACCTGTTGGAGCTTTTGCTGCCAAAGAAGAAATAATGAATCATCTAGCTCCTGAGGGTCCTGTTTATCAAGCAGGTACCTTAAGCGGAAATCCACTTGCGATGAGTGCTGGTTTGGCCATGTTAACTGAATTAAATAAGAGACCCGAAGTATTTAAAAGCTTAGCCGAAAAAACTGAATACCTGCATAAAGGCTTTGATAAAGTAATGCGTCAAAAAGATATGCCTTATCAAATCAATCGTTATGGTAGTATGATATCACTACATTTTACAGATGAATCCGTGGTAGATTTTAAATCTTCAGCCAAAGGAAATAATGATACTTTTAAAAAATATTTTCATGGCATGCTTGAAAAGGGTATTTATTTGCCCCCAAGTGCTTTTGAAAGCTACTTCCTGAATGATGCCTTGAGTTATGAGGACTTAGATTACACCATCGAGACTTTAAATGCCATTTTTTAAGCTAAAAAAGGCATTTCATCGGAATAATTGGCAATTCATCAGTTAACCGTACTTTTTTAAAATTTCATCGAGTTATTAGTTGAGTAAACTTCTCCCATATGAAATTGAATGTTATTATCATAGATGATTGTCCCATACAGTTAGCCATTGCAACGAAACTTGTGAAGCTAAATGATAATTTAAATTTATTAGGAGCTTATTTAAATCCGTTTTTAGGATTAAATGCAATTCATAGGAATGAGGTCGATATGGTGCTTCTTGATGTTGAAATGCCAGAAATTGATGGGTTTTCAGTACATAAACTAATTATGAAACCCGTAGAAGTTATTATGAATTCGACTCGTGCAGCTTTTAAAATGCAGGCTTATTTGAACGGAGCCCTTGATTTTTTACAAAAACCCTTGAACATTAAAAAGTTAGATGGTGCCGTGCATCGCGTAGTTGAGATGAAAAGTATTTTAGCCTCTGATACCTTTTGCAACAAAGTGGCAATTTAATTGCAACATTTAGTAATCATTTCTTGTTTTGATTAAAATAATACCTGTTTATTTCATCTGAATTTGCTTCCAAAATATCAGGATAACCATCATTATTTAAATCAACAGTGATAATATCATAGGTATAAGCTTCTTCTTCCTTTAGCTGAAAATTATCCCATTTTTTGCCATTCTCGCTATTATAGAAAACATAGTTTGCACTTCCTGAATTTCCAATAACAATGTCCATATCTGAATCTCCATCTAAGTCGGCCACTGAAACCGCATAGCTTTTAGCACTACTTGTATCAAATTCTATTGAATTAGTATACGAAAGATTTCTAGAACCGAAATAAATACTATTTGGTGAACCAATATTAGCCGTAATGATATCTAAAAATCCATCAGCATTCATATCCGCTACACTTACCGAACGCGTGTCATCAGTACCTGATCCAAATGCAATTTTGTTTGTAAAATTTAAGTTTCCATCGTTTAAATAAACATAGTTAGTTTGGCCATCTCGGTTCGCTAAAATTAAGTCTAGGTCTTGATCTCTATCTATATCGGCTACCTCAACATCTATAGTTGAATCTTTGGTAGTACCAAATTGTATTATTTCTTTAAAATTTCCTGAACCGTCATTGATGCAAATTTCATTGGGCATACCTCTATTGGTAATTAAAATATCAATGGTTCCATCTTGGTTAAGGTCCGCCAAGTTTATATTTCTGGTAGACGAATACTTTTTTCCAAAAGTGCCATTCTTTTTAAAATTACCATGACCATCATTAATAAAAATAGCATTGGGTGCCATATCATTTCCCACGGCGACATCTAAATCTCCGTCATTATCAAAATCAGCCATTTCAGTGGCATAAGAGGTAACTCTCTGATTGCCTAAATCTTTTTCAACGGTAAACTTACCCTGACCATTATTAAAAAAAATACGATTTTGACCGGGCCAATGTCTGCCATTTGCTACTAAAATATCTTGATCCCCATCGCTGTCAATATCGCCACATGATATTGATGCAGTGCGCTCTTGATGGGTGCCAAATATGAGTCGGCCATTTGTTTTGAAACCACTTTTTTGGGCGCTAATAAACTGAAGACTTACTAAAATAAAGAAGATTTTACACATGCTTTTGATAGGTGTCATTTTAAATATTTTAATCGTACCATTATATCATTGCATTCATCAACTTTTTGATGTTTTTCTCAGTATATATTTGATGTATATATTCTGTGTATTTTTTGGTAAAGCGTTCATTTTCATTTAACGTACCAAAAATGGAACGCTGGTTGATAAAGGCCAACGGATTATCTTGAGTCATCTTGGCTGCTTGATGCAAATTGTCTTTTTCAATATCTATAATTTCCAAGGGTTCATTTTTCTCATTTACGCCTTTGTCGCTATAATAACACCATGCAGCCAGAATAAATGTACCGTAGTCAATACTACCGCCTGTTTTTAAATTGGCTTCAATTGTGGGTATCAAAAATTTAGGAAGTTTGGCTGAACTCTCTGAGCAAATTCGGCTCACACTGTCTTTAATATTTGGGTTTGCAAAGCGTTTTTCAATAGTATCTTTATACGTTGCTATATCAATACCTTCAACTGGGTCCAAAATTGGAGTCGCTTCTTGATTCATAAACTGCCGCATGAAAGTGCTAAAAACAGAATCACTCATACATTTATTGATGGTTTGATGGCCATGAATGGCTCCAGGAATACCTAAAACAGAATGTCCGGCATTTAAAAGCCTGATTTTCATTTTTTCATAGGGCAAGACATCAGGCACAAATTGCACCCCTACTTTTTCAAGTGGAGGTCGACCGTTACAAAAATTGTCTTCTACTACCCACTGTATATAGGGCTCGCATACAACAGGCCATTCGTCAATGATTTGGAGTTCATTTTTTAAATAGCTTAAGTCTGAATGAGCTGTAACAGGGGTTATTCTATCCACCATGGTATTTGGGAAACTAACTTCTTTTTCAATCCATTGTGCAAGTTCTGAATCTTGTTTATGAGCAAAAGTTAAAAACATTTTACGGGCAACATGCCCATTATGAGGTATATTGTCACATGACAAAATACTGAATGGCTTCAAACCATTTGCCTTGCGCTGACGGAGCGCTTCAGTGACATAACCAAAAACAGTTTTTGGTTTTTCAAGATGTGTTAAATCATGCTGAACGGCTTCATTGTCAAAAATGAAATTGCCTGTTTCAGCATCAAAATTATACCCGCCTTCTGTAATGGTTAATGTTACAATTTTAGTATCTGCATCAGCCATTTTAGCTATTGCTAGTTCAGGCGTGTCTACGGCTAAAATCATTTCTGTGATTGAACCCACTACTTCATTTTCAATTGTACCATTAGGATGCTGAACAGATAGGGTATATAAACCATCTTGCTTTTTTAAAACGTCATACATTTTACGATCGGCTTCACGCAGACCTATGCCGCAAATACCCCAATGGTATTCGCTGAATTTTTCTAAAAGTTGATGTATGTAAAAAGCTTGATGGGCTCTATGAAAACCTCCGACCCCTATATGAACAATACCCGATTTTATGTAGGCTCTATCATATTTTGGTACAGTAATTTTAGTGCTGAGTTCCGCTATATTTAGTTGATTTAATTGAAGTATTTTCATCGAATCAAACTTGCTTTTTTCCTCTTTTCATGGCCCAATACGCACACACAAAATAAGTAAGGGTACATATAAAACCATAAAAATAAAAGGTTTCTCTATTCATATGATATGAATTGGCATCGGCGCTAGCAAACATTACTTTTAAAGCTAAAACTAGGGTAACTGCTAATGCGCTGTACGCCAATAATTTCAGAACTTTTGAGAACACAGAGTTGTCTTTAATAACTTTAGGTTCTTTGTCAGCCAAGGTTAGTTGGTATTGTTCAACATCATTTTGAAATTGTTTTTCTTTTGCCTCAGCCTCAGGGTATTTCTTTTTGGCTCCGTATTGACCAGCCAATACGATGTAGATAAGCATCGTAAAGATCCAAGTTGGAATAAAAAGATAATAAAAAGACATGACGTCTAAAATATTTAAAGTAAAACCGAAGGCCAACCCGAGACCCCAAGACGCAACAGCAGGCAGGCTAAAAGCATAGTTTTGATATTTAGACCAATATCTAGTATAACCTAT
>CAZKQM010000053.1:0-20909 GCA_964554895.1 uncultured Maribacter sp.
AGCCGTTAGTTGAGCAAAAGAAAAGAATAAAAGCAGACCACTAAGAAGTTTAATAAAATTATTCTGCTTTTTCAGCATAAAAGAGCACTTTATTGTCCTCTAATTTAAACTTTATTCCTGAAGGTATACTAATACTTTTTAATGCTAAATCTAAATTGGTATTGCTAAATGATCCGGTAAACAATTTACTAAGGTTAACATTTTCTGTTGCCACCTCAATATTATGTTGTCTTTCAAATTCAGCTAAGACAAATTTGAAAGGCATACTTTTAAATGAACTTTCATCTTTCAACCAAGAAGGGGCATTAGTGGTTTGTTCAGTATTGCTTATAATTTTGCCATCGATGACGACAAAAGCGTTTCCGGCTGGTAATTTAGTTTCTATACCTTTGTAGCTGACGCTAACCAAACCTTCATAGCAATACACCTCGAATATGTTTTCTCTGTTTTCAACATGAAATTTAGTGCCCAAAACTGAGACTGTTCCTGCATCAGTTTCAACTGAGAATTTCATGCCTTTTGCTACTTTAAAGTATGCTTCGCCATTTAAGTTAATTTTTCGTTCTGTTGACCAATTCTTTTGACTGTACGTAATTTCAGAATCAGCATTTAAAATAACTTCTGAATTATCAGGTAAGGTTACTTCTTGTTTTTGTGCATATTGAGTCGCAACTTTTTCACCAAGGGTATTGATGTAAAAATAACTTGCAAATAATAAGATTACTGCCGCAGCGGCTACGCGCATGAATTTTTTGAAAGGTTGTAGTTGCACTACTTTTGTTTCAGTGAGAATTTGTTTGTTTTTGAGCGCAGCAAAAGCCTCCTCTGAATTGAATTCAGGGGCCTCTAAAGTAGCGGATGTATCAATGATTTGCTGGTAAGAATTGTATTCCGCAGAGGTTTTAAATTCTGCCAACTCTTTTTCAGTGAGTTCATTGTTCAACCATTTTGCTAAAAAATTCTCTTGCATTATCTAAGGCGTTACCTTTATGAAACAATTACTTGAATTAAAACCCTACCTTGTTGAAGTTGAGTTTGTTAAATATCATTACTAATTTTTAAATTCCGTCAATTTTTGAACGAAGTGTTTTTAGAGCCAAATGCATTCTTTTTTCAATGGCTTTGACACTAACTCCCTCCATTTCTGCTATTTCTTTATACTTTTTTTTGTCGATTCGGTTCAATAAAAAAGTCGTTCTTTGATTTTCAGGTAAACTATGTAAAGCATTGTCTAGTTTTACTTTGAATTCTTTTTCTTCTAGAACAAACTCAGGTGTTTCATTCGTTTTTTTTAATGATTTATCAGCATACTTTAAGCGCACTTTTTCTGCCTTAATCACATTGAGTGACAGGTTGTTTGCAACGGTATATAAGTATGATTTTGCTTTTTCGGGCGCAACTTTAGCACAATTCTCCCATAACTTTAAAAAAGCCTCTTGAACCGCATCTCGAGCCTTTTCTTCGTTACCAAATTTATAATATATATAATTGAAAACCGTTTTGGAATGAGACTTGAAGACATGGGCATAAACCTGATCTTCGCAAACGTTTTTAGTATTTTCGGTATTCAAGAGATGAAATTAATAGGTTGATTAGTGTACATTTACTCGAAAATCGAGCGTTACAATTTGTTATTTTTGAATGTCTCTAGGTCTTGGTTCGAACGAATTTGGTAGCACGTACAAAAGTAAAAGCTCAAGATAAAAATTTAAATCAGTAGTAGCCAAATTTATTTGGGTAAACTATAAAGGTAGGGTGTTTGTTGAACTGATTGTTTATATAAGAAATCAAAGATTGAGATGAAAATCGCATTAAAAATTGCAATTCTATTTGGCATATCGGCCATGGTATTGTTTTTTTCAGGCTGTCAATTAGATGAACAAGAAATTCAAGTTGAAGAATTAATGTTAACAGATAATCTTGATGCTGAGAGTATAGCACTAGTAGTTCAAATGGCTACAAATGATGGGTCTTTTGATAATATTGTTGATGGCGCTAGCTGTATTGAAATAAATTTTCCGTATCGTGTTGAAATTAATGATGTTGAATATGAAATTAATTCTGAATCAGATTTTGATTTAATTGAGTTCACTTTTGATGCGTATGAAGACGATACTAATACGCTACAGCTTCAATTTCCTATTACCATAACAACAGCGGATCATTCTGAAATGGTGATTAATAGTATTGAAGAATTAAACAGCCAGTCTGCTTCTTGTATAGAAGCGGGGCTAGATGATGATATTGAGTGTATTGATATAATTTACCCGCTTACGCTATTTACGTTTAACACATCGCGAGAACAGATTAACTCTGTTATTGTTTCTAATGATTCAGAACTAAGACGGTTTTTAACGAATTTAGGTGCTGATGATGTCGTAAGTATTGATTTTCCTGTTCGTTTTGAATTGTATGACAATAGTAATGTTACGGTAAATTCGCTTGATGAATTTAAGATGGCGATTCTTGATGTTGCCAATTCATGTGATGAAGATGATGATTCTAATTTTAATGATGATGATTTTACTGAAGAAAGTTTAAAAGATGCACTGATTAGTTGTAATTGGTATATCGATGTCATAGCGCTAAATAGTGTTAGTACAGCGGTTGGTTATGAGAATGTACTAATGAACTTTACTGATGACGGAAGGCTTACTTATGAGAATCTACGAGGAGATTCATTTTTAGGACTTTGGGGTACCAATTCCTCTTTTGATGGAAGCACTATAGACCTGCAATTTGATGAGTTAGAAAGTATTAATGGTGTTTGGGTAGTTTATGAGATAAATCCGTTTAAAATAAAATTTGCCAATGATAGAGACGATAAAATCATATTGAACTCTGCATGTAATCCAGATTTTGTGTTTTGTGATAGTGATTTTATTACCGAAACTTTGTCTAATTGTACTTGGATAATAGCCGATAATGATGGAAGTGCCATTGAAGGTTTACTTCTTGATTTTTCAAATATGAATATTGATGCTTTTGGTTCTAGTGGAGAATCACAAGACCAAGGAAGTTGGAGTGTTGAAGAAAATGTACTATCGTTTGACAATCTAAGTGGATTACTAGCGGATTATATTGGACAATGGACTATTCTTGAATGTAATATAAATCGTCTAAAATTAGAGAGTAGTAATAACCAGAACATCATTTTAGAAAAAGTCTGCGACTAAAAATGCTAGTTTAAAGAACCCATCTTTTTTGCCCTAAACTTTTAAAGAGCATCAATCTTAAGATTGATGCTCTTTTCTATTAATTTTTATGCACTAAACACCGTCATTCTTATAGTAATTCTTAAATTTGTTTTTCTTCAAAATTCAACAAGTCAATGTTTGATAATTTAAGCGAAAAGCTCGATAAGGCCTTACATGTTTTAAAAGGACATGGTCAGATTACGGAAATAAATGTTGCTGAAACAACAAAGGAAGTTAGACGTGCCTTACTAGATGCAGATGTTAATTTTAAAATAGCCAAAGAATTTACCAATCGGGTAAAAGAAAAAGCACTTGGTCAAAATGTACTAACTACCCTGCAACCTGGCCAATTAATGGTCAAAATAGTAAAAGATGAACTGACTCAATTAATGGGTGGTTCAAGTGAAGGTATTAACCTTTCAGGTAATCCATCAATCATCTTGATGTCAGGTTTACAAGGTTCTGGTAAAACCACTTTTTCGGGTAAATTGGCTAATTTTTTAAAGACTAAAAAAACCAAAAAGCCTTTATTAGTTGCTTGTGATGTTTATCGCCCAGCTGCAATAGATCAGTTGCATGTAGTAGGCGAACAAATAGGAGTAGAGGTATATTCAAATCGTGAAAATTCAGATCCTGTTGCTATTGCACAAGAGGGTATTGCACATGCTAAATCAAATGGATGTAATGTAGTTATAATTGATACAGCGGGTCGTCTTGCTGTTGATGAAGCGATGATGAATGAGATTTCAAACATTCATAAGGCCATTGAACCTCAAGAAACACTTTTTGTGGTAGATTCAATGACAGGTCAAGATGCTGTAAATACCGCAAAAGCCTTTAATGATATATTGAATTTTGATGGCGTTATACTGACTAAGTTAGATGGCGATACTAGAGGTGGTGCAGCGATTTCAATTAAATCAGTTGTTGATAAACCCATCAAATTTATTGGTACGGGTGAAAAGATGGAAGCCATTGATGTTTTTCATCCGGATCGTATGGCCGATCGAATTTTAGGAATGGGTGATGTGATTTCTTTAGTAGAAAGAGCACAAGATCAATTTGATGAAGAAGAGGCTAGAAAAATTCAAAAAAAGATTGCCAAAAATAAGTTTGGTTTTGATGACTTTTTATCTCAAATACAACAGATAAAAAGAATGGGTAATATCAAAGACTTGATGGGAATGATTCCTGGAGCCGGAAAAGCGCTAAAGGGTATGGATATTGACGATGATGCATTTAAACATATTGAAGCCATTATTCACTCAATGACTCCTGATGAAAGATCTAATCCTTCTAAATTAAATGCCAGTAGGAAAAAGAGAATAGCCAAAGGAAGTGGGCGTGAAGTTCAAGAAGTAAACCAATTATTAAAGCAATTTGATCAGATGAGCAAGATGATGAAGATGATGCAAGGGGGTAGAGGCAAAAAAATGATGCAAATGATGAGTGGTATGAAAGGAATGCGTTGATTTTGGTTGGCAGTTTTGTAAAAAACAATATTTAAATAATCCTTTATGAAAGTGAAATTATTTTTTTTCACTTTATTTAGTGTATCAATTGCATTTGCTCAAAAATCCGAATGCACCGTCTATTTTAAGGATGGAACTAATAAGGTTGGATTTATTAAAGAAATGGGAAGTAAGCCAGGTCTTAATGAAAAATTTAAATTTAGGACTAATAAGAAAAGCAAGGAGATTTTTGAATTTAAAATTGAAAATATTGCAAAAATTGATTTCATTGAAAATGGTGTAGTAAATAGAACAATGTATTATAAGCATTCTGAAAATAATCCAAATGTTTTTTTAGAAGTTATTTTAATTTATAAAAACGAGGTTAGTTTATATTATCATTATGTGAGTGAATACCAATATAATAACACAGAATATTATGTTCAAAGAGGGGAAGATAAATTAGTTAAGATTTTTAATGTAAATGCCTTAGGCAATCGTTCTAAGAACTTAATGATGAAGTATTTTAACGATTGTCCTGTTTTAATAGAACATATAAAAAAAGATACTTTCAAAAATTACGTAAAAAATCATCCGGATTTTGTCGATAAACCAAAGTTACAATCTAGGATAATTGAAATTGTTAAATTTTATAGCACCAAATGTTTAGAAAATAATTAGATATCTTGCCTATTGTGTTTTCAATAATGCTAAAAACTAAGCAAGATTAATTACTTAAATTGAAGTATAATGCAAATATTAGACGGTAAAAAAGTCTCAAATGATATTAAGGCTGAAATAAAAGCTGAGGTTGATAAAATGAAGGATCGTGGCGAAAAAGTGCCACACCTTGCGGCTGTTATCGTAGGTAATGACGGGGCTAGTTTGACTTATGTAGGTAGTAAAGTACGTTCATGTCAAAGAATTGGTTTTGAATCTACATTAGTTCAAATGCCCAACACCACTTCTGAGCAAGAGCTTCTGAGTAAAATAGAAGAGTTGAATCAGAATGATGATATTGATGGCTTCATTGTGCAACTTCCGTTACCAGAACAAATTGATACCCAGAAAGTGATTATGGCCGTTCATCCTGATAAAGATGTTGATGGCTTTCATCCAATGAACTTTGGTAAAATGGCTTTAGATATGAGTACATTTATACCTGCTACACCATTCGGAATTCTTGAATTAATTGAAAGATACGGAGTAGAAACTCAAGGTAAACACACTGTGGTAATTGGTAGAAGTCATATTGTGGGAAGACCTATGAGTATTTTAATGGGAAGAAAAGGTTTTCCGGGTAACTCAACCGTAACGCTTACGCATAGTAGAACTAAAAATATTACTCAAATAACTTCACAAGCAGATATTATAATTTCTGCCTTAGGTGTACCTGGGTTTTTAAAAGCTGAAATGGTCAAAGATGATGCGGTAATTATTGATGTGGGTATTACCCGTGTACCAGATGATACAAAAGAAAAAGGCTATTATATTACTGGCGATGTTGATTTTGAAAATGTGAGTAAAAAAGCGTCTTTCATTACACCAGTGCCTGGTGGCGTTGGCCCTATGACTATTGCGATGTTACTAAAAAATACTTTACTCGCAAGAGAAAGACATAGAAGTAGAAAATAAACCTTTTAAAAAAGTCTCTTCATGCGAGGCTTTTTTTTTGCGCAATATAATCTTTAGGTCTGTGTAGTGTCATTAGGTGTAATGAAATCAATATCATTACTATCATCATATTCGCAACTGCTTATGGCTATTATTGCAGTAAGAACTAAAAGAACCAATAAAAACTTTTTCATAAGCTAGGGTTTGGTAGTTAGTATGCACCTAATACGTCTATATTCAACGAAAAATGATACTCGATTATTGTTTTTTAAGAATTACCATTCTAGACTTAAAAGTTCTAGAAAAAGCCAAAAAAAGTATCTTTAACTATAATTAGTTTCCCCTTATAGACTATGGTTAATTATGCTCAGGTAATTGGCAGAAAAAATTGCAATATGAAAAAATTGGGTAATAAAGTAGTTTGGTTTTTATTTGCTTTTTCTGCAATAGTTATTAGTATGTACCCGCTATTATATGGCTATCTAGCTTATGTTGGTGTAGAAGAAGCTTTAAGAGCTCAAAAAACTGCTGAGTTATTGGCAAATGTAGGTTGGAACACAGGATTTTACACGCATATTTCTTTGGGTGGTATTGCGTTGCTCGTAGGTTGGATCCAATTTAGTGAGCGATTTCGTAATGCCAATTTAAAACGACATAGATTGATAGGTAAAATCTATGTGGGTGCGGTGTTTATTAGTAGTATTGCCGCATTATATATTGCCTTTTATGCTACAGGAGGTCTAATTGCTCAAATTGGCTTTGGTAGTCTTGCTGTCATTTGGTTTTTTACAACCTATAGGGCCTATCGCAGTATTAAAAACGGAAATATAAAGCAACATCAACTTTTTATGATTTATAGTTATGCGGCCTGTTTTGCAGCGGTTACCCTTCGTATATGGATGCCCATACTCATAGCAATATTCAAAGATTTCATACCTGCATATAGGGTGGTCGCCTGGCTTTGCTGGGTGCCCAATATGATTTTTGCTTATTTCTTAGTGCGAAAAAAGGGTTTAGCTACTTAGCAAAAAGTTGACTAATATCTT
Organism: uncultured Maribacter sp.; assembly: GCA_964554895.1. Taxonomy (GTDB): domain Bacteria; phylum Bacteroidota; class Bacteroidia; order Flavobacteriales; family Flavobacteriaceae; genus Maribacter_C. Next base: position 7,309 of record CAZKQM010000053.1, read on the forward strand.
TAAAAGATTTAAACTCTAGAGCATTACCAGCAGGATCTTTAAAGAACATCGTAGCTTGCTCACCTGGTTTTCCTTCAAATCGAATATAAGGTTCGATAATAAATTGCACTCCTTTTGACTGTAATTCATCTGAAAAAGACTGAAAAGTATCCCAAGGTAAAACTACACCATAGTGCGGTACAGGTACGTCATGGCCATCAACAGGGTTACTGTGTAATTCCTCAGTTTTATCTTTTGGCTTATAATGTATCACCAATTGATGCCCGAATAAATTAAAATCGACCCAATGATCACTGCTTCTACCTTCTTCACACTTGAGTATCTCTCTATAAAAGGTGCGACATTCAGCTAAGTTGTGAACAGGTATGGCTATATGAAAAGGAGATATTGTTGACATGACAATAGTGTGTTTATAAAATTTATTTTAAAATGAAGGAACGAAGTATTTTTGTCTTTAAAATTAACTTTTTCTCATGACTTCAAAAAATTCAAAATATCATTTCGTACACTATCTTGATGTAATGAGTGACCGAAGCCTGATGTCGTTATAAGCGTACTATTTTTCCAGTTTGCATGTACTTGCTTTGAGGCCCAATATGGGGCTATCGCATCTAATTCATCATGTATAAGCAGCCCCTTTTTAGTAATTTCTTTGGCGAAGGTGGCCGATGAAAAGTCTGAAAATTTCAAATCAAAAAGCTCAGTAAAGTGCAGTTCAATTGCATTCATCATTTTGGTACTCAGGCCCAAAATTGATTTATATTGCTTCATGAAATCTGCTAATTCGGAGGGAGAGCCTAAGGTTATCATTCTTTCAACACAGCTGTTTTTGTGTAAATATTCATTGTAAATTAAAGCCATACCCCCAAAAGAATGACCAATGACATATTTAGGTTGGTATTTTTCAACGAGCCTTTGTATTGCCTTAGCATATAGCGGTCCGTTTAAAACTGTACCCGTTGAATTACCATGGGCTGGTGCGTCAAAAGCGATGATGTTGTACTTTTCTGATTTTAGTTTTTCAATCAATCTATGCCAACGAAAAACATTGCTTTCCCAGCCATGTACAAGAAGAATAGTGTCATTATTACCAAACCACTTATAAGTCTGCAATTCAACTAATTCAACTTTTAGAATGGTGTCCTTCGCCTCATTAAGAAAGGTTTTTTGGGTAGTTTGAACCTTTCCTTTTCTAGGTGTACAAAAGACTTCAAAAGCCTTTATAGCGGCCTTTCTTGAATTAAAGTGAACCCAAGAATTAAAATAGGCACCATATCCGTAAAGGAAGCATTTATGGACAATTTTTTTTAAGTAAATCACAAAAAGTGTTTAGGTTTCAAATTCTAGAAGTACTAAGAAGTTAGTTTTATGTTGTTATACATATCGATACTAACAACTAGTAGTTTTCCCAACCAATCATCATGTATTTTATTTTCGCAGCATCAGGTATGTGCACTTCTTCTATTTTGGCACTAGAATTATAGCGTATGTTTGCGGGTAGCTCTTTTTTATCAATGGTAAAATACAGATTGCTATTTTTAACAAAAACCACAATATTATTTAAGGAGGTTTGAATTTTTTTGACGGTATATTTTGATTTGATTTCTTTGAAGGTACTTGAAATTCCGATGCCCTTTTCAGTTTTAAATCTTGCATCAAAAATGTTCACATTTTCAATGGTAGGAATACTGTCAGATGAAGGTGTAAGCGTTAATATGTGGGCACCATTTTTTTCAAAAATTTTAATTTTTTTAGCACCGTTTCCAAAACGAAGAGCAACCGTATCTTTTACAATTGAATCTTGCGGATAAATAACTTCAATGTCTCTTGCAAGACTTTTTTTATTCAAATTTCCAATACTAGTTTCGGTAATTAAAAATGTGGTGTTAATCTCTTTTTTGCATCCAATAGCACATAAAAGTAGGGTTAAGAGGGCGTAAATGATCTTTTTCATTTAAGGTACTTGATTTAGGTTTTAATTCTAGCGTAGTACTTTTTTAAGAACACCCAAAACACCTCTGATAAAGGTTGCACTGGTAAGAACTTTTAAAATAGGGTTCTGTCTTGTACTTTTTCTACGTGATGTACTTTTAGGTTTAGATTTTGACTTTTCTTTTTCGGCTACGGCTTCAGCTTTTTCAATCTTGGCTGTTAAAATTTCATAAGCACTTTTTCTATCTATACTCTCGCCATATTTTTCAACCAATTTAGAGTTGCCAATAACATCAGCTAATTCGTCATCAGTTAAAATGTCCATTCTACTCATGGGTGCTCTTAACATGGTAGCTGCTAAGGGGGTAGGGCGTCCTTTTTCGTCAAGAGCAGAAACAAGAGCCTCTCCAATACCTAAAGAGGTCAATACTTCTTTGGTATCATAATAATCAGACTCTGGATAATTTTCTGCCGTTAACTTAATTGCTTTTCGATCTCTTGCCGTAAACGCTCTAAGCGCGTGTTGTACTTTGAGTCCTAATTGAGATAAAACTTCATTAGGCACATCAGTTGGGTTTTGCGTGACAAAATATAAACCAATGCCTTTTGAACGTATCAGCTTCACAATACTTTCTATCTGAGCTAGCAAGGCTTTTGAGGCTTCTTTAAAAATGAGGTGGGCTTCATCAATAAAAAGAACTAATTCGGGTTTATCAAGATCCCCTTTTTCTTCAAATGTGGCATATATTTCTGCCAATAGACTCAACATAAAAGTTGAGAATAACTTGGGGCGATCTTGAATATCTGTTAGTCTTAAAATATTAATATACCCTTTACCGTTCTTGTCTAAACGCGTAAGGTCGTCAACTTCAAAAGATTTTTCTCCAAAAAAGAGATCTGCACCTTGTTGTTCAAGTTCAATTATTTTTCTGAGAATGGTTCCTGTTGATTGGGTTGAAATTCGACCGTAATCTTTAGCAAATTCTTTCTTTCCTTTACCCGTGGCGTATTGCAATACTTTTTTGAAATCTTTAAGATCCAATAAGGGCAATTTATTGTCATCACAATATTTAAAAACTACGGCAACAATACCTTCTTGCGTAACGGTTAGATCTAAAATTCGAGACAATAATGTGGGCCCGAATTCAGAAACGGTGGCTCTTAATTTTACCCCGTCTTGTTCGCTTAACGTTAATATCTCAACCGGAAAACCTTTAGCCTCAAACGGAAGTCCAATTTTAGCATGGCGTTCGTCAATTTTTTCATGTCCGGGGCTTGGTTGCGCAATACCACTTAAATCACCTTTTAGGTCCATCAAAAGAACTGGTATACCTTTTTCAGATAAATTTTCTGCTAAAACCTGTAATGTCTTTGTTTTACCTGTACCCGTTGCACCAGCTATGAGTCCGTGACGGTTTAAGGTTTTAAGCGGAATTTTTATAAAAGCTTCTGGCAGGGTTTCATTATTAAGCATGGCACCACCAATAGTGATGAAATCTCCTTTTATAGTATAGCCTGATTCAATGTGCGAAATAAATTCGTCTTTGGTACTCATTCGGGTTTATTTAGCATAAAAATAGCAGAAATTTTTGACTCCCTCATTCATTTTTTAAATTCAGTCAAATCTTTCATTTAGTAGCCTTTAAATTATAAGTTGATTTATGATTTTTTACCAAACTAGAACTATCTTTGTCTGATGGCAAAAGCTGAAATTCTAAAACTTGTTGATCAAGGGTTAATGGTACCCTTAATGGAAGAATTCTATACCATTCAAGGTGAAGGGTACCATAAAGGCATTGCCGCTTATTTTGTCAGAATTGGAGGCTGTGATGTGGGCTGTCATTGGTGTGATGTTAAAGAAAGTTGGAATGCCGATTTGCATCCGCCAACGGCTATTGAAAAAATTGTTGAGAATGCTTCAAAATCGTCTGATACTATTGTTGTCACTGGGGGCGAACCACTGACTTGGAATATGGATCCGCTAACACAAGGCTTGAAAGACAAAAATGTACAAACACATATTGAAACTTCTGGTGCCTATGAATTGACCGGTACTTGGGATTGGATTTGTCTTTCGCCAAAAAAGAACAAACTACCTTTTGGTAAAATATATGATGTGGCAAACGAGCTTAAAGTTATTGTCTATAATAAGCACGATTTTATCTTTGCCGAGGAACAAGCAGCTCAGGTAAATGAGGATTGTATGCTGTATCTACAGCCTGAATGGAGTGTTCGTGATAAGGTTATACCAATGATTGTTGATTATGTCATGCAAAACCCTAAATGGAAAGTCTCTTTACAAACGCACAAATATTTGAAAATTCCTTAAAGTCAATATTTTAAGACAACTTTATCTTCCTCCGTTATTTTGTAAATCTGCAATACAAAAAGAATCAAGTGGTACAGATCTCGCTCCACTTTTAGCTTGATTTGATTCTAACATTTGTAACAGACTTGTGCCATCAAGAGAGCAACTCGATTTTAAATTGCTTGAATCGTCAAAAGCTACTACACCTGATGAACGACTCACATTACCAAATTGTAATTGAGCAAGCATTAAGCATCCATCTTGATTGCAGTGATTGGGTGCCATTGAATCTTCATGCGGATTGACCATTGGAGTGCCCAAATTTACCAATCCTAATAAATGACCAAATTCATGATTTAAGGTAGCAGTTTCAATATCAGCTACTGTAATTGAACTACTTTGATTAGAAAGAATTTGAACTGTGGGTTCATAAATAACCATTGAGGTATTTCTGTACACCCCACCTAAAGTAACTAGGCCGCTGTTACCACCGTCAGAACTAGCCGCAGCATCAGTGAAATAAATGTAGATGCCCACTGTATCATCGTCATTATAAACGGTTCTATTTTCAGTTTCTAAATCAGCAACCTGTTGTAAGGTTAATTCATTTTCGCCGGTCAGGGGTAATTCGTTAAAACTAATTTGAATATTTGTTTTAAAGGTATGTGTTCTAATAAAAGCTACTAAGGCATCAATAGCTCTAGCTGTTGGTCTAAAGTTTCTAGCATACGCAAGTTCAAGATGTAAATTGGTAAAAGTACTATTTGATAGAATATCGTTTGCTGAATCACCAGAAGATTGAAGGTTAGCAACATTAGGTTCAACAGGTCCGTCATCATCATTTGAGTCCTTAGAGCAATTTGCTACAAAAACCAATAAACACAGATAAAGTGCTGCCTTCAATTTTTTCATTTTCACAATTTGTTTTAAAACAAGATAACGTAATTCTTAATTTATTTGATGTTCATTAAGTTAATCTGGCTAAATAGTCGTTATTCTGGCCTATGCTTACAAGTTCACATCGTAAATCAACAGAATTAGCGATTTTTTTTAAGGTTTTAAAATCAACATATAACCAGCTAAAAAATGCACTTTCTTCTTGCTTATAGTTCAACTTAAATTGAACCTCGCCATAGTAGTTGTCATATTTAGATAGTAACATTTCGTTCTGTTCTTCATCATCAAACATATAGCGAATATCACTTGAATCTAGAAGTATTTGACCCTTGGTACAAAGCAGGCTTTTTAAATGTTGAAGTAATGGTTTTAAATTCTTTAAATGTTCAGCAATTCCTATACCGTTCATTAATAGTAATAATGTGTCAAATTGATGGTTTGTAAAATCCAAGATATTAGCATGAATTGTTTTAGTAATACCTCTATCAATACATGTTTGAATAGCACCTTCTGAATGGTCTAAAGCGGTAATTTCGAATCCGTTTTCTTGTAAATGCAAGCTGTGCGAACCCGCCCCGCAACCCACATCTAGAACAGCGCCTGGACATAAATCAAGCGCTTTTTGTTCAAGTTTGGGCATTTCATCAAAAGATCTGAATAAATAGGCTGGTGCAAGGCTATCAACAATTTCATCTTCATAGCCATGCATTCGCATAAAGGTGGTAATATCTTCAAGATGTTTACCGTGTTGATAATCTAATAATGCCTTGCCAAAAACATCCATACTGATATAATTCGTACTTTGGATGCAAATGTGGTAAATTTCACTCTTATTATAAATTTCATGAAGCAGTTTACGTCAATTTTTTGTCTTTTTGTTTTGATTTCGTCTGTAGGATTTAGTCAAAATACGGATGCATCATCCGAAATAAACGCCTATTTAGAAAGCAATAATAGTTTAGATCAGTACCGATATGCCTATGACCAATTATTGTTGATGTTAGAAAGCAGGTATCCGCAGAAAGAAACCAATAAAGAGGGATGGGCTTATTTAAGAGACCATAAAGAAAAATCTATTCAAGAAATGAAGGCATCATTGGTACCAGTTTATGAGAAGCATTTTGAATTAGATGAAATTAGTCAAATGACCTCTTTTTACAAAAGTTCGGCGGGTAAACAATTAGTTACAGATCGTTCTAAAATGAACGAAGCACAAAAAGAAGCTTTGAATACTTTTTACAACTCTGTTTTAGGTCAAAAAATAATTGAAAAACAAGGGGTTTTAACTCAAGAAATTGGTAAAATATCGGAGGATTGGAGCCATGACTTATACCAAATAGCCGTAAGTCTTTTGAAAGATTAATTGATGCGAACTGATTTAGAAAATGTAGGAAAAGATGCAAAAAAGAAGCATACTGAAAACAAAAAGTATTTTTCAAAATTAAAGAAGAAGCCCCCGAAACAACTTGATTATATCATGAATAAACTTCATGATGAAGAATTTGAAAAGACTGATTGCCTTACTTGCGCAAATTGTTGTAAGACAACAGGGCCTCTTTTTACCAACGCTGATATTGAAAGAATTTCAAAACATTTCAGGCTAAAACCACAACAATTTATTGAACAATATTTAAGGGTTGATGAAGACCAAGATTATGTGTTGCAACGAGTGCCATGCACCTTTTTAGGGGCTGATAATTATTGTTCTATTTATGAAGTGCGGCCTAAAGCGTGTAGAGAGTTTCCGCATACTAACAGAAAAAAATTTAATCAAATCACAAATTTGACTCTGAAGAATACGGCAATTTGTCCGGCAGCTTTTAATATAGTTGAGGCGATGAAAAAGAGCATAAAATATTGAGTTACAGCGGTAATCTAGTAAAACTCAAAAATAGTATATTTACATATGCAGTTTATTATAGATTATTTTACAAACATTTCTCCGCTACACCGTTCGTTAATCTTAGTTGGAGGAATCACTTTTTTTTGGATTCTTGAAGGCATAGTTCCGCTTTTTAGTGTGAACTACCGTAAATGGAGACACTCAGTACCTAACTTCTTTTTTACCCTAACCACCATTGTTATAAATTTTCCGTTAGCAGCCCTATTATTGTTTACTTCTGATTGGGCGGTTGAAAACAATTTTGGAATTATCAATTGGTTGCCTGAAATGCCCCTATGGTTATATGTTTTATTAGGTTTAGCGTTACTTGATTTAATAAGTGCTTATACCGCTCATTGGGTTGAACATAAGGTAAAACCGCTTTGGATGGTTCATTTGGTTCATCATTCAGATCATCATGTTGATACAACAACTGCGAATAGACACCATCCTTTAGAAAGTTTAATTAGATACACCTTTACCCTGATTGGGGTTTTTGTAGTTGGTGCACCAGTAGGTATCATTATGTTGTATCAAAGTATGTCTGTAGTCTTATCGCAATTTAATCATGCCAATATTAGCTTGCCCAAAAAATTAGATAAAGCCCTGAGTTGGATTATAGTTTCGCCCGATATGCATAAAGTACACCATCATCATGTATTACCTTATACAGATTCAAACTACGGCAATATATTTTCTATTTGGGATCGTCTTTTTGGAACTTATATGCATTTAGATCCTGAAAAAATTGTTTATGGGGTGGATACTTTTCCTGATGAAAAAGAAAACAGTAGTATTGTAGGTTTGCTCAAACAGCCTTTTCATAAATACCGCAGGCCAACTACTGAGATTAAATCCTAATGCCTCAGGGATACAAAAGATATTTTGCTCTTCGTTTTTTGAACGCCTCAATTTCAACTTGCCAGCTGGTTCTTATTTCTTTCGCTGACATACCTGTTTCAATTTGTTTTTGAAGAACTGTTGTGCCTGCGTGTTTGGTAAATCCGTCAGTGATGAAAAATTTACTTTGATCGGTGGCATGATGATACGCATCGATAATCCATTGCATGGATACTTCATTCATTTGTGCAACATCAGATAAATCGTTACCAAAACATACTTTGCCTTTTTCTTTAGGATATTTTGAGCCAAAATTAGACTGAGGGGTATATGCCAAGTCGTAGGCTGTACTATCTAAAAAAGATGCACCGTATCGTTGAAATTGAAATTCAGTACCTCTACCAGCATTCACATTAGTGCCTTCAAATAAGCCTAAACTTGGGTAGAGGCTAATTGCCTTTGCATTGGGTAAATTGGGTGAAGGACGTATAGGTAAATTATAAAATGATTGATGCGTATAGTTTTCTAATCTAATAATGGTTAGCTCAGCTTTTTGTTCGCTCTTCAGTAGTTCTTCTTCATTAATCATTTTCGCATATTCGCCTATGGTCATGCCATATACCAGTGGTATTTCAGTCATTCCCAAAAAGCCCGTATGTTCGGCTTTCATCGTCGGCCCATCAACATAGTGTCCATTGGGGTTGGGTCGATCTAAAACTATCACAGGAATATGAGCATCGGCACAAGCCTCCATAACTAATTGTAGAGTTGCGATATAGGTATAAAAACGTACACCAACATCTTGAATGTCAAAAACTACGCATTCAACATTCCTTAATTGTTCGGCACTAGGTTTTCTGTTTTTCCCGTAAAGTGAGATTAAAGGCAGGCCCGTTTTTGAATCAATTCCATCTTCAAATTTTTCGCCTGCATCAACACGACCACGAAATCCGTGTTCTGGGGCAAATACTTTAGTAATGCTCAGGTCATGAGCAAGTAAAGAGTCAATTAAATGGGTGTGACCATCTTCTTTAAAAATAACACTAGTTTGATTTGCAACAACTGCAATTTTTTTACCTTTTAAAAGGGGTAAATAAGCTTCAGTTCTATTAGCGGCAACCACAATTTTAGGGCGTTCTTTTTCTGCTTCAACAATTATTTTTTCAGAGTCTGTACTATTCTTTTTTATTGATTTACCACCGCAGGCAATCAATATCAAAAACCAAATGAAAACTGTACTTTTGAAACTAGTTAAAAATTGCATGCGTTGAATTTTGAATATTTTATAGCGAAGCAGCTCATTAAAAAGAGCGAAGATAAAATTAGCATATCCGCTCCAATAATAAAAATAGCCATTGCTGCTATTGCTTTGGGGCTCGTGATGATGTTAGTGGCTATTGCAACTACTAATGGTTTGCAAAATAAAATCCGTGAAAAAATAACGGCTTTTAATGGTCATGTTCAAATTACAAATTATGACAATAATAATTCAGATGTATCAGTGCTTCCGGTTTCAAAAAACCAGGATTTTTACCCCAAATTTGAAACACTAGAAGGTATTGACCATATTCAAGCTGTGGCTACTAAAGGTGGTGTTATTCGAACAGAAGAAACTTTTGAAGGTATTGTAGCAAAAGGCGTAGGCGCTGATTTTGATTGGCGTTATTTTGAAGAATATTTGGTTGCTGGTCGACTGCCGAATTACAAGGGTAAATTAAACAATGAGGTTCTGATTTCTAGCATAATGGCGAATCGATTAAAGCTGAAATTAGAAGATAAATTTTCTTCTATTTTTTTTAAGGATGAAGATCCAAATCAATTTCCGAATCAACGTAATTTCAATATTGTCGGTATTTTTGATAGTGGGTACAAAGAATTTGATGAGCTCTATATTTTCACTGATATTAGGCACTTGCAAAGAATGAATAAGTGGGAAGTTGATGAAGTTGGAAATTTTGAAGTTTTTTTAAAAGATTTTGATCTTTTAGAAGAAAAAAGCAATGAGATTAGAAATGCTACACTTTCTAGTTTAGATTCTTCAACAATTAAGGATAAATACGGACACATTTTTGAATGGATTGCCCTTTTTGATTTCAATGCCGCGGGTATAATCGCCATCATGATTATCGTTGGCGGTATTAATATGATAACAGCTTTATTGGTACTTATTTTAGAAAGAACCCAAATGATTGGCGTTTTAAAATCATTAGGATCTTCTGATTGGAGTATTCGAAAGATATTTCTATACAATGCAACCTATTTAATTAGTATTGGTCTTTTTTGGGGAAACCTTATTGGCCTAGGTTTACTATGGATTCAAGCTAAATATCAAATTTTTAAGTTTCCTAATCCTGAAGAATATTATATTAGTTACATTCCTGTTGATATTAGTTTTTTGAGTGTTCTTTTCTTAAATATTGGAGTGCTTTTATTATGCATTTTAATGCTTTTACTCCCTTCTTATATAATTACTAAAATTACACCTGTTAAGGCTATGAAATTCGAATAAAAGGTCTTCAATGAAGTCAAATTCATACCTTTGTTGTTATATGAATTATGCTGAAAATATTTTAGAAACTATAGGTAATACGCCCTTAGTTAAATTGAATAAATTAACAGCTAAATTGCCTTGTTTGGTTTTAGCTAAATACGAAACTTTCAACCCCGGAAATTCTACAAAAGATAGAATGGCACTTCAAATGATTGAAGATGCCGAAAAAGAAGGTGTATTAAAACCGGGCGGTACCATCATTGAAGGTACTTCGGGTAATACAGGAATGGGGCTTGCGCTAGCAGCAACCATCAAGGGGTACAAGATGATTTGTGTCATCAGTGATAAACAGTCGAAAGAGAAAATGGATATTCTGCGTGCCATGGGTAGCGAAGTATATGTCTGCCCCACTGATGTTGCCCCTGATGACCCACGAAGTTATTATTCTACGGCAAGAAGACTGGCTGAAGAAACACCAAACGGATGGTATGTGAATCAATATGACAACCCAAGCAATGCCAAAGCACATTATTTGAGTACGGGCCCTGAAATATGGGAGCAAACCCAAGGTAAAATAACTCATTTTGTTGTGGGCGTGGGTACCGGTGGCACCATATCGGGAATAGGTAAATATTTGAAAGAAAAAAATCCAGATATAAAAATTTGGGGTGTTGATACCTATGGTTCAGTTTTTAAAAAATATCATGAAACCGGAATTTTTGACGAAAATGAGATTTATCCATATATCACTGAAGGAATAGGTGAAGATATACTTCCAAAAAATGTCGATTTTGATATTATTGATGGCTTTACAAAAGTTACTGATAAAGATGCCGCTGTGTATACCCAACGTTTGGCAAAAGAAGAAGCCATGTTTTTAGGTAATTCTGCAGGTGCTGCAATAAAAGGTGTTTTGCAATTAAAAGAACATTTTGGCAAAGATGATGTGGTCGTGGTTTTATTTCATGATCATGGCAGTAGGTATGTTGGTAAGATGTTCAACGATCATTGGATGCGTGAAAAGGGGTTTTTAGAATAGATTTAGTACCTTGTTAAAAAATTTGCAAATGAAAATCCCTACACAAAACAAATACCCTTTTGGGTATGCTCTATCTTTTTTCAGTGTACTACTGCTTTTTTTAGGTAGTTGTAACCCAGATGAAAACTTAATAATTGCTGAGCCGGATCCTGATCCTGTAGTTGAAGAAGAAACCTTTGAGGGTAATTCGCTACCTGTATTTTCAATAAATACAGCTGGTTTACCAATTCAAGACGACCCAAGAATAAACTTAACAGCATCTTTATCTCAAAGTGATGAAGTCATGTATTCTGGTAATATTGCCATTGAAATAAGAGGGTCTTCATCACAGCTTTTTCCTAAAAAATCATACGGTTTTGAAACACGCGATTCAGGTGGTTTAGATACTGATGTTTCTTTTTTAGGATTGCCTGAAGAAGAAGATTGGATCTTAAACGGACCCTATAGCGATAAGACTTTAATAAGAAATACCTTGATTTACCAGTTGGCAAGAGATATGAATAAATACGCCAGTCGTACACGTTTTGTAAACTTGATCATTAATGGTAATTATGAAGGTATTTATGTATTACAAGAAAAGCTCAAGCGCGATACAGAGCGTATTGACCTTGATGCTCTTGAAATGACTGAAAATTCAGGCGAAGATGTAACAGGGGGGTATATCATAAGAATTGATAGAGCTGATGGTCCATTTGATCAACAAAATTCGTTTTTGTCTACCATAGGATCTTCTTTAGAAGGATCTAGTGCAGATGTGTATTTTGTTTATGATTATCCTAAAAAGGAAGAAATTACGGTTGAACAAAAGGCTTATATTTCTAATTATGTAAGCGATTTTGAAAATGCCTTGGCTTCAGATAATTTTGCTGACCCAGTTCAAGGATATGCCCAGTATATTGATGTAGATAGCTTTATTGATTTCTTCATTCTAAATGAATTGTCAAATAATGTTGATGGTTTTCGTCTAAGTGTTTTTCTGAACAAAGACCGAAATGAAAAACTGAAAATGGGCCCTATATGGGATTTCAATTTAGGCTTTGGTAACGCAGATTATTGTGGGGGTGGCGAAACTGATGTTTGGGCACATCGATTTAATGAAAGATGTGGTGGTGATTCGTTACAAGTACCTTTCTGGTGGCCCAGATTTTTAGAAGACCCTAATTTTGTACTGGCCCTTCAGGCAAGATGGTTTGAATTAAGAGGAGGCGCACTTTCATCGGCCACTTTAGAATCAAAAATTGATATACAAATTGAACTTTTGAGAGAATCAGGGGCAATAAGTGATAATTTTGATAGATGGCCGGTCTTTGGCATGTATATTTGGCCAAATAATTTCGTGGGTGCAGACTACAATGAAGAAGAAGCCTATTTGAGAGAATGGTTGAATAATCGCGTACTTTGGTTAGATGCCGCGATAAACAGCCTTTAATATCATGTTTTCTTTAAATTTTAAGAACCAAACCGTTGGCATTGATGATGGCGAATTGGTTAGTTATAAAGTTGACGGCTATGAATATATACATCAAAAGGGCAGTGCTGGATGGTCTCATTCTGACATTGAAATGTTTCCGATTATAGGGCCTACTTCTAAGGTAAAATTTCAAGTTGAAACTCCACGCGATATTGCCATACTTGATCAACATGGCCTTTTAAGAGAACTTGTTTATGAATTGGTATCGCAATCAGATGCTAAAGTTGTTTTTAGAAAAAGTTATAAGGCAAGAACAGCGGTTGCTAATTCTAAATATCCTGAAAAATCAAATAAGAAATATTTATTTTGGACGTACGACTTTCAATTTGAAAAACAGTTTGAACTAACTGAAAACGGACTCGAAATAACATTTACGGTTTCAGGAGAAAAAGAAACGCCATTTATGTTAGGATATCATCCGGCTTTTAATTTAGTTACTAAAAACCCTATAATCATTGCTGAAGAGAAGGCCATTACACTCACTCAGGTATTAGAGGTGGGTAGTAAGGCTTTTAGTGTTTTAGGATATGACGAAGTCATTCTAAAAGATAAAAATGAATTAAAAATAAGTACTTCAGGTTTTGGAAACTTTATGTTATGGACCGAGGTGCCCAATATGATTTGTATTGAACCTATTACTTTTTATCCCTATGCCCTTAGCCAAGAAAAACTTCATGAAGGTTTTCAATATCTTAAAAATGATACTAAAAAATTTACCGTACAGTTTTCAGTGGTTGGTTA
>CAZKQM010000054.1:0-20254 GCA_964554895.1 uncultured Maribacter sp.
AAATTGCAAGGCCCCATGCGTTGCACAGGAAACTTCAGAAAACTATAATCGTCAGATTGATGATATTCGGCATATTTTAAAAGGTAATTTTAAATCATCGCTCCAATTTTTCAAAAATCAAATGAAAATGTTGGCAGATGAAATGAAATATGAAGAGGCTCAATTGATCAAAGAAAAAATTGAAATTCTAAGTACATATCAGTCTAAATCAACAATTATAAGTCCAAAAATTGACAATGTAGATGTCTTTTCAATTATATCTGACCCAGAGTTTGCTTACGTGAATTATTTGCAAATTTCTCATGGGTCAATTATTGGCTCTCAAACTATAGAAATAAAAAAGAAGTTGAATGAAAACGATGAAAGTCTTTTGCAACTTGCAATTGTTGAATTACGAGATCGATTTCAATCGAATTCAAAAGAAATTTATATACCTTTTGAAGTATTAATTGAACCTCATATTAAAATTACCGTTCCTAAATTAGGAGACAAAAAGAAAATTTTAGACCTCTCAAAAAGGAACGCCATGTTTTTTAGGCAAGAGCGTTTTAAACAAATAAGTATTGTTGACCCTAATCGTCATGCCAACAGAATTATGGCTCAAATGAAGATAGATTTGAGACTTTCTGAAGAACCTAGACATATTGAATGTTTTGATAATAGTAATTTACAAGGAAGCAACCCTGTAGCTGCTTGTGTAGTTTTTAAAGACGGAAAACCCTCAAAGAAAGAATATAGAAAGTTTGACATTAAAACCGTAGAAGGGCCTGATGATTTTGCATCTATGGAGGAGGTTGTTTTCAGACGCTATAAAAGGTTAAAAGAAGAAAATGAGCCTTTGCCACAACTCATTGTTATTGATGGTGGAAAAGGACAGTTATCGTCGGCATTAAAAAGTTTAGATGTATTAGGTCTTCGAGGTAAAATTGCGATAATTGGTATTGCCAAACGTTTAGAGGAAATATATTTTCCAAAAGACCCTATTCCTTTATATTTAGATAAAAAATCTGAAAGTCTTAAAATAATTCAACAATTAAGAAATGAAGCGCACCGCTTTGGAATTACTTTTCACAGACAAAAAAGAAGTAAGGGGGCCTTGACTTCTGAGTTAGAAGAAATAAATGGTATTGGTAAAAAAACAATGCAAGAATTATTGAAACACTTTAAATCAGTAAAAAGAATCAAAGAGGCTTCTTTAGAAAATCTAACTGAACTCATTGGTTTTTCAAAAGCCAAGAAGGTATATGAAGCCTTTCATTAATGTTTTTGAGGAAAAGTATATATGTTAAAAAAGATAAGTTTTATTTTATTTCTTTTCTTGTTTCAGACTGCAATTAGTCAGGTTTCGAATGATGAAGAACGCCTAAAAGTTGGTATTGTTTTAAGTGGTGGCGGGGCGAAGGGTATGGCGCATATAGGTGTTTTAAAAGTTATTGAAGAATCAGGGGTTAAGGTAGATTATATTGGGGGAACAAGTATGGGCGCAATTATAGCGTCACTGTATGCCTCGGGTTACTCAGCCAGTCAACTTGATTCTTTGTTTAGAAATTTAGATTTCGCGGCGCTAATTCAAGACGATATACCAAGAAGTTCAAAGTCATTCTACGAGAAAGAAAATGACGAACGGTACGCGCTCACACTTCCTTTTGATAAATTTAAGGTAAGCACACCTGAAGCTTTTTCCGGTGGTCAAAATGTATATAATTTATTCGTTCGTTTTTTATATCATGTAAAAGATGTGAAAGAGTTTGATAAATTACCAATACCTTTTATTTGTATTGCTACTGATGTAGAGACTGGTCAAGAAGTTATTCTTAAAAATGGGTATTTGCCAAAAGCCATTGCGGCTAGTTCTGCGCTTCCATCCTTGTTTGAACCGACTAAAATAAACGATGCCATTTTAATTGATGGGGGCGTTGTAAATAATTACCCAATTCATGAAGTAAGGGCAATGGGGGCAGATGTAATTATTGGTTCTGATGTTCAGGTTGAATTGGCACCTAAAGAAGAGCTCTCCTCAGCCTTGCAAATTTTAGAGCAGATAAATAATTTTAGAACAGCAACTGATATGCAGAGCAAATCACGGCAAACAGATATTTACATTAAGCCTGATATTTCTGAATATTCATTAATTGATTTTCAATTGTATTCAGAAATTTTTGAATCTGGAGAAATTGCTGCGAGAAAACAGCTTGAAGAGCTTAAAAAAGTTTCACGCTTTCAAAATATTAGCAAAGAAAAAATTCAAACGGTTTCTCCTCAAGATACTTTAATCATTAATCGTTTGGTTATAAAAGATAGTCTTGAAAATTATTCTCGTGGTTATATTAAAGGAAAACTACGGTTTGATTTAGGTCAAAATATAACATTTGAAAAACTTCAGCAAGGAATAAATAATCTAAGTGCAACCGGAAATTTTAAAACCATTAAATATGAAATGAGTCATAATGGTAATGGGGAAGATTTGATTTTAGATTTGGAAGAAACACCAAATCGCACCTTTTTAAAGATTGGCGCTCATTATGATGATTTATATAAAAGTGCCGCTTTATTGAATATGACGAGAAAGAACCTTTTGATGCGTGATGATGTTTCTTCTTTAGATCTTGTTCTAGGTGATAATATAAGGTACAACTATCAGTATTACATTGACAAAGGTTCTTATTGGAGTTTTGGTATTAACTCAAGGTTCAATGATTTTGAAAGAGAAATAGACCTTGCGCTTGTTACCTCCAATTTTGAACAGCCACCAGGTATTTCATTGCGAAACATAACTTTTGCAGTGAGTGATTTTACAAATCAAATATATGTTCAAACAGGCTTCAAAGAAGAATTTGCCATTGCATTAGGTGTAGAACAAAAGTATCTGAAATATAGTACGCGAACGCTAACTGCTCAAGGCAATGAAAGCAACAATCAAAGTGCAAGAATTGAAAATGATAGAGTGTTTTTTGAAAAAAGTAATTATTACAGTGCTTTTGGTCAACTTAAATTAGATACTTATGATAATCGTTATTATCCTTCAAAAGGCTTGTTTTTTGATGGGCAAGCCAACTTTTATACTATTTCATCTGATTTTAATGAAAATTTTAAGGAGTTTGCCATTGCTAAGGCACGCATGGGTATCGCCTTACCTATAGTAAAAAACATTTCTTTGAATCTAGAGACTGAGGGTGGTTTTAAGTTAGGTACCTCACCTGTTACTTCGTTTGATTTTGCGTTAGGAGGTTATGGCAATAATCTTATCAATAATTTTACGCCTTTCTTCGGATATGATTTTCTGTCACTTCCAGGCAATAGCTATGTTAAAGCCTATGCCAGGTTAGATTTTGAGTTTATTAGAAAAAACCACTTTTTAGTCGCAACCAATTTTGCCAATGTTGATGATGATTTATTTAGAACAGGAGATTGGTTTACATCTCCTGATTTTTTAGGCTATGCCGTGGGGTATGGTCTAGAATCTTTTCTGGGTCCAGTGCAGGCATTTTATGCATGGAGTCCTGAAGGGAAAAACAGTAATTTCTATGTCAGTATCGGCTATTGGTTTTGATAGGTACTGTTTGTATTTATTTTCAAGCCTTTTTTGTGCTCGAACGAGCCAATAAATAGCCGTAATTATTAAGAATTTCTTAAATTTTGAATTGAGATAATAAAATACTGTTAAGAACTTAGTTAAAGTACGTTAAAAGGCCTTTTCAAGCAAAATTATAAACTACATTAGCTTGCGTAAGGGGTGGTTCCCTTACAACTTTAAAGTAATGTTTTTCATAACTTATAAAGTTTGGTTGGTTATTTAGGAAAAGCCCAGTTTTATTCTGGGCTTTTTTTATAAATTTTGGCTAAATTTTCTTTTCTTGTCAAAACCAACATAGTACTAATCACATTCGTTTTATGCAATACTTTGGAATAAAAATTGTTAATGTAACTGTAACCATTACTAAGTTTTACGACTTATAATGTAATTTTAGTACAAATCTTTAACGCCATGAAGAAATTAGTCCTACTTATTTTTTTATCCATAGGAATTTCATTGAATGCTCAGAAGAGCTATACAAATGACTTAGCAGTAAATTCAACTAAGGTTAAAGCGAAAAGCAAGAAAAACAATAATGTTAGAGGCGAATCGGCTTTTAAGCCTGGTGAATGGTTAAAATTTAGACTTCACTATGGTTTTTTGAATGCTAGTTATGCCACCTTACAAGTTAAAAATGCTGAGTTAAATGATAAAAAAGTATACCATGTTGTAGGTCATGGCGAAACAACAGGTTTTGCCAGTATCTTTTTTAAAGTTGATGATACTTATGAAAGTTACTTTAGTAAAGAAGATGGCAAGCCTTATAAATTTGTTAGAAAGATTAATGAAGGTGGCTATACTAAAGATGTTGAAATCAATTTCGATTACGAAGAAGAAAAGGCTGTTTTAGAAGATAAGAAAAATAAAAAAACAAAAAACTTCGAATTAAAAGATAGTATTCAAGATTTAATTTCTGCTTTTTACTATTTGAGAAACAATTACATACCTGAAGACCTAGTTGAAGGTAAAGCGGTAAATTTAAAAATGTTGTTCGATGATGACGGTGTTTTTGACTTTAAATTAAAATATTTAGGAACTGAAATTATAAAAACAAAATTTGGTAAGGTTAAATGCTATAAATTCAGACCCCTAGTTCAATCGGGTCGCATATTTAAAGAAAAAGAAAGTCTTTCATTATGGGTTTCTGCTGATGAGAATAGAATTCCTATTAGAATTAGTGCTGATTTAGCAGTAGGCGCTATAAAAGCTGATCTTGAAGCATATAATGGTCTAAAGCATCAATTCAAGATTATAGTTGACTAGGCCAATTCAACAAATTTCTTGAAATAATCATCAACTTTAGTTTGAAAATGTTTACGTAATTTTGCGCAAGCAAGTCAATTCGATTGCTTCAATATTTCAATGTAATCAACTGAAATATAATGCGTGTACATGGATAAGAAAGAGCAGATTGATTCCCAAATTTTAAAATTAGAAGAAAAGTATAAAGACTCGGGTCAAGACCTCAGTTCTTATCTTGACGGACTCCTTTACCAACGTTATCTTACCTATTGGGATTATATTAATCTCGATACCCTATTAAGTCTTCAACAACCACGAACGTATTTTCCTGATGAAGAGATTTTCATCATGTACCATCAAATAACTGAGCTTTATTTTAAACTCATTTTGCATGAGCAAAAACAATTGGTTGATGACAAATCACAAAATTTAGATTTCTTTACTGAAAAAGTAAGACGAATTAATAGTTATTATCAAACCTTGATATCTTCTTTTAGCATCATGATTAAAGGTATGGAGCGTGAACAATTTTTGAAATACAGAATGGCCTTGCTGCCTGCAAGTGGCTTTCAATCAGCGCAATATCGAATGATAGAGATTTATTCAACGCCTTTAGAAAATTTAGTACATCGTTCAGAACGCAAACAATTTTCTGCTCAAGATACTATTGAGGTTTTATATGAAAATATATATTGGAAAAAAGGCGCTACTGATATTTCTTCAGGTCAAAAAACTTTGACTTTAAAACAGTTCGAATATCGATATACGCCACGTTTGGTGCGAATAGCGAAACAAGTAAAGAACAGTACCATCTACGACAAATACCTTCAACTGAACGCTGAAGATAGGCGTCATGAAAAACTCATTGAATCTTTAAAAAAGTTAGATTTAAATGCGAATGTTAATTGGCCTTTAATGCATATGGGATCAGCGCATAGATATTTGGCCAAAGAAAAGAAGCAAGTTGGGTCAACTGGAGGCACAAATTGGAAACAATATTTGCCGCCTAGTTTTCAGAAGGTTATATTTTTTCCAGAAATTTATACCAAAGAAGAGTTAAATAATTGGGGAAAGCAATGGGTAGATCATATCTTTAATCCTGAAAATGTTTTAGATAATACATGATGAAGATTTGGGGCCTTTTTTTAAGTATTTGTTTGTTGTCATCATGTAAAAAAGACATCAAAAAATCTAATGATGAATCTAGTGATTTAAGTACAAATAGTGATTTAATCGAAAAAAAGGCAACTCTTTTTGGGTTTGATGTTGATGACTTTACTATAGCACATGATACCGTTAAATATGGCGATAGTTTCGGAGAATTAATGACTGAAAACAAAGTCGATTACCCTAAAATTGCCAAACTTTCTTCAGATTTCAGAGATGCTTTTGATGTGAGAAAAATTCGTGTAGGCAAGCCTTACACTATTTTAAGATCAAAAGACACTACCGAAAAAGCTGAAGTTTTCATCTACCAAAATGACCTTGTTAATTACACAGTTGTTGATTTTAGAGATAGCGTAAACGTTTATACTAAAAAACAAAAAGTGTCTCATATAGACAAAGAAGTAGCAGGGGTAATTGAAAATGGGTCTTCTTTATCATTGGTGTTTGACCAACTTGGTGTTGATTACGCTGTTACACATGATTTTGCAAATATTTATGCTTGGACCGTTGACTTTGTTGGCCTACAAGAAGGCGATAGCTTTAAGGTAATTTTTAAAGAAAAGTATGTAAATGATACCATTTATGCGGGGTCAGAAGAAATACAGGCCGCCTACTTTAAGCACGCCGGAAAAGAGTTTTATGCATTCGCATATGAGAATGATTCATTAAAGAACTTAACTGATTATTTTGATGAAAAAGCTAATAATTTGAGAAGAACATTTTTAAGAATGCCAGTTGAATATGGGCGTTTATCCTCAAAATTTAATTTAAGAAGAAGAATTAGATACTATGGCAATAAAGTGCGCCCTCATAGAGGTACAGATTATGCCGCTCGTGTTGGCACCCCTATTTTGGCAACTGCCGATGGTATCGTATCAGAATCAACCAGAAAAGGTGGCAATGGCAGGTATGTAAAGATTCGTCATAATAGCACCTATAGTACCCAATACCTTCACATGAGAAAGCAAAAAGTGAAACGAGGCGACCGTGTCAAACAAGGTGATGTTATAGGTTGGGTTGGTATGACGGGTAACACTAGTGGACCGCATGTATGTTATCGTTTCTGGAAAAACGGCAGACAAGTAGACCCCTTACGAGAAGAACTACCCAAAGCTGAACCTTTAGCTGAAACACTACAGCCTGATTATTTTGAATTCATTGACCCTTTGAAAAGGCAAATAGATTGTATCGCTTACCCTGTTAAGCATGAAGAAGAGGCTGATGAAGTAGTTATGAATGACTAAGAATTAAAGTAACCCTTTTAAACGCTAAAGTTTTTTAATAGTTATTGGTTATTTTTGCGTCTTGCACAAAAATCCTTCCGTTTACCTAAAAATTAGAAATGGCATTACCTAATATAAATCCTAAAAGTACTCACGCTTGGAAAGCGTTAGAAGCGCATGTTTTAGAGTTAAAGAGCATCCATTTAAAACAATTATTTAAACAAAATGAAAATCGCGCTCAAGATTTTTCAATTAAATGGAATGATTTCTTAGTTGATTTTTCAAAAAATCAAGTAACAGAAAAGACTTTAAAACTACTATTAAAACTAGCAGATGAAGTCAAATTAGAGGAAGCTATTTCACATTATTTAGGGGGTAAAACTATTAACCAAACAGAAGGCAGAGCTGTGTTGCACACCGCCCTACGAGCAAAACGGAATGATAGTATTCATGTTGATGATGTCAATATTGTCAAAGAAGTTTATCAGGTAAAAGATCACATTAAAAGATTCACTCAAGCTGTTATTAATGGCGACAAAAAGGGGCATACAAACAAGCCCTTTACTGATGTTGTAAATATTGGTATAGGGGGCTCAGATTTGGGCCCGGCAATGGTTACAGAAGCACTTAAATTTTATAAAAACCATTTAAATGTTCACTTTGTTAGTAATGTGGATGGAGACCATGTGCATGAGTTACTCAAAAATTTGAATAGAGAAACGACTTTATTTATTGTGGTTTCAAAAACATTTACCACCCAAGAAACCCTAAGCAATGCAACCACGATTAAAAAATGGTTTTTACAGGAAGCCCAACAGCAAGACATTGCCAAACATTTTGCGGCAGTATCAACCAATACTGAGAAAATAGCGGAGTTTGGTATTGCGAGTGAAAATGTTTTTCCGATGTGGGATTGGGTAGGAGGGCGATTCTCTTTATGGAGTGCGGTTGGCTTGACAATTGCTTTGGCGGTGGGTTATGAGAACTTTGAGACCCTTCTTGAAGGTGCTAATGAGATGGATGATCATTTTAAAACTGCAGATTTTGAAAATAACATTCCGGTGGTATTAGCATTGTTGAGTATATGGTATAATAATTTTCATGGTGCCGAGACCGAAGCAATCATACCATACACCCAATACTTATCAAGATTTTCGGCTTATTTGCAGCAGGGCATTATGGAGAGTAATGGTAAAAGTGTTGATAGAAATGGCAATAAAGTTGAGTACCAAACAGGCACTATAATTTGGGGAGAACCAGGCACTAATTCACAACACGCTTTTTTTCAATTAATTCATCAGGGTACCAAGTTGATTCCGGCAGATTTTATTGGCTTTAAAAATTCTTTATACGATGATAGTGATCATCATAACAAATTGATGGCGAATTTCTTCGCACAAACAGAGGCCTTGATGAATGGTAAAACAGCCGAAGAAGTTAAGGCTGAGTTGATAGCAAAGAACTTGTCAGAAATCGATTTACAAAAATTACTTCCATTTAAAGTATTTGAGGGTAATAAGCCAACCAATACCATTTTGATAGATACATTAACACCTAAAAGTCTCGGAGCATTAATTGCTCTTTATGAACACAAAATTTTTGTGCAAGGTATTGTTTGGAATATTTTCAGCTATGATCAGTGGGGAGTTGAATTAGGAAAACAATTAGCCGGAACAACTTTGAGAGATATCAACAGTTCTGAAATCAGTAATCATGACAGTTCAACAATGAATTTATTGAAATCATTTAAGGGTTAATACAGCAACTTCACTATTCTTAACAACCTGTGATAACTTTGTTATATTTTCAACCGTAGATTCCTACAATTTGTTATTTTAGATTATCTCAAAATTTTGAATGCCTTACGCGTACAAAAGAGTTTAGAACTCGTTTGAGAAGCAACAAACAACTAATTTAACACTTAGACAAATGAAAAAAATCTACATCGCAATGGTTGCGTTTTTCATGACCGCCATTGTCTTATCACAAGGGGTTACAACAGCTTCAGTTGGAGGCCAGGTAACAGACAGTGAAGGAGAACCTTTACTCGGGGCTAATATTGTAGCACTTCACACACCTTCAGGTACAACCTATGGTGCCATTACTGATTTTGACGGATACTACCGATTATCGGGCATGCGTGTTGGTGGGCCTTACACAATTACTATTTCTTATGTTGGTTTTAATACCGACACACGAGAAGGTATTTATCTTGATTTAGGGCAAAGAGCAAGAATCAACTCTCAAATGTCTGAGTCTTCAACCGAACTTGATGAAGTAGTGGTAACTGCCGCCGGCAACAATATAAAAACAGGAACAGAAACGAATGTTTCGGCGAGAGATATTGCAACATTGCCTGCCGCCTCACGTTCAATAGCTGATTTTGTTCGAATAACTCCGCAAGCACAAATTACAGAAGGTGATGATGGTTTTTCAATTTCATTGGCTGGTCAGAACAATAGATATAATGCCATCTATATTGATGGTGCTGCAAATAATGATGTCTTTGGTTTAGCCGGTTCAGGTACCAATGGAGGTCAAACAGGTGTGAATCCTTTTTCTGTAGATGCCATTGCATCTTTTCAAATAAATATTGCTCCTTTTGATGTGCGCCAATCTGGTTTTTCAGGGGGTTCAATTAATGCAGTAACCCGTTCAGGTTCGAATGAATTTGAGGGATCTGTATATGGGTTTACACGTAATCAAAACTTAGTGGGCAAAACACCACCTTCATTAGTAGGCGATGGTGAAGAAAGAGCTAAAGTTGCAGATTTTAATGCGACTACATACGGTTTAAGAATAGGCGGGCCCATTGTAAAAGACAAACTCTTTTTCTTTTTTAATTATGAACGTCAAGATGAAGAGGTACCACAACCATTTAATTTTAGTAATTATACAGGAAGGGCTTCAGAGGCTGATTTAACAGGATTAAGTAATTTTCTTCAAAACTCTTTCGGCTATGACCCAGGTATTTTTGATAATAACACCAGAACTTTAGAGAGTAATAAAATAACGGCTAAAATTGACTGGAATATCAATGAAAATCACAAATTATCATTCCGTCATGGTTTTGTTGGCGCTGATAATTTAGAAGCAAGAAGTTCAGGTAATAGAAATATTGGTTTTATTAATGGTTCTGAAAAGTTCGTATCGAATACAAACTCAACAGCGATAGAATTGAATTCTAGTTTTGGAAGCAAATTTTCGAATAATTTAATTTTAACCTACACAGCGGTTAGAGATGACCGTGACCCTTCAGGTCAAGAATTTCCGACTGTAGATATTCAGGATGGAGACGGAACCATTTCTTTTGGTTCTGAACCATTTTCAACGGCAAATTTGCTGAACACTGATTTAACTACCATCACAAATAACTTTGAAATTTATTCAGGTAAACATGCCATAACCCTTGGTGCTAATCTTGAATTTGCCAGTGTTAAAAATCTGTTTTTTGCCTTTAACTTCGGAGACTATACGTTTGAAGACCAATTTGATGATAATGGAGATTTAATTTCTTCAGGTTTAAATCAATTCTTAACCGGACAAATTTCAGATGTATATCAACATGGGTATTCTTTAGTTGGAAATGGTGTTAATGGTGATGAATCAGCAGGTTCTGCAGATTTTAAAACTTTTCAAGCAGGTTTTTATGTACAAGATGATATACAACTTAGCGATAACTTCAAAGCTAGTGTTGGGGTAAGAGTTGATATACCATATTGGGCAGATGGTGCTGTTAATGATGATTTTAACAATCGTACTATTGGCTTGCTTGAGGCAGAAGGGAAAGATTTACAAGGTGCTAGAGTAGGTCAAGGTATTAGAGGAATTGCCCATTTGGCACCTCGATTTGGTTTTAACTGGGATGTCAATGGCGATAGAACAACACAAGTTCGTGGTGGTATAGGGGTTTTTACCTCTAGATTGCCTCTAGTATGGCCTGGTGGAACATACAACAATAACGGTGTTACTGGTGGATTTACATTTGACGCCACATTTTTTGGCCCAGGAGCTGGACAAGCATTCGAACCCGACGTGAACAATCAATTTGAAAATGTTACTCCTGGATCAGGAGGGGTTGGAGGAAATATTGATTTACTAGCAGAAGATTTTAAATTACCACAGGTTACTAAGTATAATATTGCAATAGATCATAAACTACCTTGGTGGGATTTAATTGGCTCTGTTGATTTCTTATATACTGATGTAATCTCTGATATTTTTTATGAGAATCTAAATTTAAGAGGCCCTGTTGGCTTTTATGAAGGCGCTGATAATCGTCCTTTTTATGATAGAGGAGATGAAATTGATGATACCTATGGTAGAATTATTCTAGCTTCAAATACAAATCAAGGTAATGCAACGAACTTGACTTTTAGTTTGAAGAAACCTTTTGAAAATGGTTTTTCAGGTCAAATTTCATACACATTTGGTGAGTCAAACAAAATTTTTGATGGTACTTCTTCTCAGAACAGTTCACAATGGCGAAATATTCAAACCGTTAACGGTAAAAATTCTGATCTACCACTTACGCGTTCTGATTTTGCATTGGGTAATAGAATTTTTGCAAACTTCTCATATCAGTTAAAATGGAATGAAAATATTAATACTACTTTTGGTTTAACCTATGACGGTTCTCAAAGTGGCCCCTATAGTTTTACCTATAATGAAGGTAGAGACCTTTTCAATGATGACTCTAGAGATAATGCCTTAATTTACATTCCAGCCTCAGCTGCTGAAATTGAATTATCAGGTGATGCTGCTGAGCAAGCAGCACAATGGCAACGTTTAGATACATTTATTAATAGTATTGACTATTTAAACGAAAATAGAGGTGGTTATGCTGAAAGAAATGCGGTAAGAGGACCCTGGAGTCATGTAATTGATTTGAAAATATTACAAGATTTCTCTTTTAATGTAGGTGATAAAAAACATACGCTTCAATTATCTGCTGATATTTTTAACTTCACTAATCTACTGAACTCTGAATGGGGACAAAGAAAGTTTATCAGAAATAATATAAGTCCGTTACAAACAGTCTCTACAGACACTACTCCAGTATTTAGTGTTAATGACGGTGTGGTTAATGCTGATGGATCTCCTAATTTAGTTGAACTTGATGATTTTGGTCTACAATCTTCAAGATGGCAAGCACAATTGGGGTTACGTTATAGCTTCTAATTTACTAAGCATACTTTAATAAAAAAACCCTGTTTTGGCAGGGTTTTTTTATTCTCAAAATTCACTACATTTAATTTCTAAATAAAAAACACCATGTACGAAACTATTCAAACCATTCACTCTTATATTGCCTATGTTGCCTTATTGGTACTCATTCTTGCTGTACTAAATGCTCTTATAGGGTTATTTAGTAACAAAATGTTTACTCCTGAAAAAGATTTTAGATTCAGCTTATTTGCGCTTATCTTATCACATATTATGTTGCTCATTGGGTTGATTCTATTTTTTGTGTCCCCCAGTGGTTTGAATGCCATTCAAGAATTAGGCATGGGAGGCTTAAATTCTGCATCGCGCTTACTAGCCGTTGAGCATCCTTTTATCAATATCATTGCAATTGTCTTGATTACAATAGGTTGGTCACGTCACAAAAAAGTTTTAGAAGGCAAAAAGAAATTTAAAAATATTGCCATTTTTTATGGTCTTGGCTTGTTATTGATTTTGAGCCGTATTCCTTACGGCCAATGGTTTAATTGAATAAGATTTATTTTTCATTCCTGCGCAGTCAGAAATCTTTATGTTTCATCTAATTTTTCAAAAAATGAAAAATTTAATAGTAGTTCTCATAATTTTAATAGCTGGATGTACCCCAGCCCAAAAATCATTGTTCAATGGCGAAAACCTTGATGGGTGGACGATTTATGGTACCGAAAAGTGGTATGTGGAAGACGGAATTTTAATTTGTGAAAGCGGACCAGATAAGGGCTATGGGTATTTAGGTACCAATGAGCATTACAAGAATTTTGAATTAGTGGTAGATTTTAAACAAGAAGCGAATGGCAATAGTGGAATTTTTATACGCTCAACCATTGAAGGCACTAAAATTAGTGGTTGGCAAGTTGAGGTTGCACCACCAGGTAGCAATACAGGAGGCGTTTATGAATCGTATGGTCGGGGTTGGCTCATTAAACCAGCTCCTGAAAAAGATAAGGCCTTGAAAATGGGTGAATGGAATACCATGAGAATTCGAGTTATCGACGATACGATTACCTCATGGTTAAACGGCATCCAAATGATTACTCTAACTGATGAAAAAATTGGTGCCGGTGAAGGGGGCATTGCTCTTCAAATTCATGATGGGGGAGGAATTAAAGTCAGGTGGCGCAATATTGTCCTAGAAGAGTTAGATTAACTAATCCCCCTCCCTTGGAGGGGTTAGGGGAGGACTTTTTTTATAAGGATTTAGGGGGAGGCTTTTTCTCGAATCAAATACAAATAAATGGGGTAATGGTCTGAGTAGCCACCAATATAACTTCCACCGGCATAAGTACGTAAAGGATAACCTTTGTATCTGCCTTTTTGATCTGTTAAATAAGAAGGAATAAATACGTTGACTTTCCAGAAGGAGAACTCCTCTTTATCTTCAGAAACTAAATTACTTGAAATATAAAATTGGTCAAAGAGATTCCATTTGTCACGATAAGCCAAAGAACCAACACCTTTTTTGAATAATTTTTCCATGGGGTTGAAAAGATCTAATGCTTCTAAATCTTGTTGTTTCCCTTTCGTTTTAAGAATTTTTTTAAAGCTGTCATTGTTTGGGTCATCATTGAAATCACCCATTGCAATGATTTTAGCTTCAAGGTCTAAAAAACGTAGAGAATCTATGATGCGCTTATTTAGTTTAGCAGCAAGTAATCGGTTGGGTCTACTTCTCAATTCACCACCACTTCTAGAAGGCCAGTGGTTAATAATAAAATTAATTTCTTCAGCGTCTAAAAAACCATTAACAACTAACTGATCCCGAGTGTAATCTCTGTAACCTTCTGTGTTTGATAAAAGCAGTCTATGACTTTTAAAATTACCAGGAATAAAAACTGATGGTTTGTAGAGAAAAGCTACATCAATCCCTCTTTCATCAGGAGAATCAAAATGAATAATCTCGTAGTTTTTGTGAATTAGATTTTGATGGTTAACAAGGCTTTTAATTACCCCTTGGTTTTCAACTTCACAGAGACCGATGATATCAGGTGAGGTTTTGGTTATGTCACTTCCTATTTCTGAAATGACTTTTGAAATATGATTTATTTTTAAATCAAAGCGCTTTTTTGTCCATTTGTCCTTTCCATCAGGTGTTCTGTCGTTATCACGTATCAAACTGTCATTTTCGATGTCAAATAGGTTTTCAACGTTGTAAAAAGCAATCGTACGAATCTCATAGGTTTTTTTTTCTTGCGAAACACCAAGAAATGCAAAGAAGAGAAAGAAACTTAGAAAGATAAATTTCATTTTGTGCG
The DNA here is from genome assembly GCA_964554895.1 of uncultured Maribacter sp. GTDB lineage: Bacteria > Bacteroidota > Bacteroidia > Flavobacteriales > Flavobacteriaceae > Maribacter_C. The sequence continues at coordinate 14,682 of CAZKQM010000054.1, forward strand.
AGCTAAAAAGACATAAAAAACAACTATTAATGTTAAATAACATTCCTTATCAAAAATAAATATATATAGTATTATACAACATTAATTATAAAATTATTCTTACAAATGTAATATATTGTGAACTAGCTTATTAACACCAGCCTTTTCAATGCGTTTGATTTTAGCACTCGTTATTTCTTTTTTTGCACTGCCAATCGCAGTTGCTCAGACTTTTCAAGTTTCTGGTAAGGTAATTGACCACCAAAGTAAAAAAGCACTTGAAAACGTAACTATATCCATAGAAAGTGAAAATCATCAGGTACTTACGAATCAAGAAGGACTATTCAAGTTTGAACTGAATTCTACTGGAGATTACATTATCAATATTTCTTTATTTGATTATGTAGTTAAAAGAATACCCATTCATGTAGAGAACCAGAATCTCGAATTGGGGGGTATATTTCTTGAACGAGATATCGTTATTGAACAAAAAGATAATTTAATTTCACTCACTGATGCAGAATTGTTTGATAATCAAAATAGTGCTAACGCCTCAGGCTTATTACAAGCGACCAAGGATGTTTTTTTGAATAGAGCTGCATTTGATTTCGGACAAGTGTTTTTTAGGGTTCGTGGTTATGACTCACAATACGGAAGGGTATTTTTGAATAATATACCCATGAACAAATTGAGTAATGGAAGACCGCAATGGAATAATTGGGGCGGTCTAAATGATGTCACTAGAAATCAGCAGTTTAGACATGGATTAAGACCTTCCGAACAGTCCTTTGGCGGAATTTTAGGAACTGTAAATATTAACACAAGACCTAGTGGTATGCGACCAGGAACTCGATTTTCATCATCTATTTCTAATCGAACTTATGCCAAAAGAATTATGGCAACGCATACCTCAAAATTAAATAACGATAACATTCAATATAGTGTTTCAGCTTCAAGAAGATGGGCACAAGAAGGCTATATTGAGGGTACTTTGTATGATGCTTTTTCAGTTTTTGCTGCGGTGGAATATCAACTCAACAAAAAAAATGATTTTCTCTTTACAAGCATGTTAGCTTCAAATAGAAGAGGTCGTTCCTCAGCTATTACTGAAGAAGTATTTGATTTGGTAGGCAATCAATATAATCCATATTGGGGAATTCAAGATGAAAAAATTCGAAACTCAAGAGAACGTAAAATCTCAGAGCCCATTTTTATTTTTAACCATTTTTTCAAATCAAATAAAATTGATATTATTTCAAGCGTGGCCTATCAATTTGGAACCCACAAAAGAGGCAGAATAGGTTATTATAATGCGCCAAATCCGGACCCTACCTACTATAGAAATTTGCCAAGCTTTTATATCAATAGTTCCATAGGAGCAAACTTTATTAGCGCAAACAATGTTCAAGAAGTATTTCAAAATGATCCTCAATTAAATTGGAATAATCTATATACAGCCAACCAATTGAGCGCACAAAACCAGAAAGCAGCGTATTTACTTTTTGACGATACTGTTGATGATAAACAATTCCTATTAGCATCGAATCTTAATTGGCAATTTAATTCAGAATTGACAATAGATATAGGTGTTACCTATCAAAATTTGAGTTCACATAATTATGCTAAAATTGATGATTTATTAGGAGCTGATTTTCATGAAGACATTGATCCCTTCTCAAATACAATTAATGATGTAAACGGGGATTTAAAAAAAAGAGAGAAAGAAATTTTCAATTATAATTACAACATTGATGCCTCTCATTTTGAAACATTTATTCAAGCCAACTATTTGAAAAAGAATTTTGGTGCTTTTTGGGCTGTAAATTATTCGAATACTAAATATCAAAGAGAAGGATTGTTTTTAAATGAGCGTTTTGATGTATCTTCTTTCGGAAAAAGTCAGTGGAACAACTTTAATGGTTTCGGCATTAAGGGTGGCGCAAATTATAAAATTACTGGAAGACATTCTTTAGTTTTGAATGGAGCATTCATTCAAAAAGCACCAATACTTCAAAATGTTTTTGTGAACCCGAGGGAGAATAACCAGGTAGTTTCAAATATTCAAAATGAACTAATAAAAACACTAGACCTTAATTATTTTATTCGTTTGCCACAATTGACCGGTCGAATAACAGCTTTCTCAACTCGTTTTGAAAATTCTACCGATGTAAACTTCTTTTTTGTTGATTCAGGGGTAGGTTCTGATTTTGTTCAAGAAGTAGTTTCTGACTTAGATAAGCTTCATCAAGGATTAGAAATAGGACTTGAATACCAACTCTCATCAACAGTAAATCTCACGGCAGTTGCGTCAATTGGCAAACATGTTTATGCCAATAATCCTGATGTGACTATTAATTTTGATACTGCGGGTTTAGAGGATGAACTAATTAACCAAGAGGGAAACCTCGATTTAGGTAGTGCCTCTATTAAAGATTATAAATTAGCGCAAGGACCGCAACAAGCATATGCCTTAGGCATTAATTATAGAGATCCGAAATACTGGTGGGTAGGGGCAACAGCTAACTATTTGGCAGAGAATTATGCGAATATTTCAACTTTGCTGCGAACTGAAAGTTTCTTTTTAGACCCAGAAACGGGTCGGCCTTTTCCTGATGCAACTGTAGAAAATGTCAATAAACTTTTATCTCAAAAACCTCTAGATGATTTATATCTTTTGAATCTAGTAGGTGGAAAATCATGGCTTAAAAAAGGAAAGTATATCAGCATATTCGCTAGTGTTAATAATGTTTTTAATCAAACCTTTAGATCAGGTGGTTTTGAGCAAAGTAGAAACGGAAATTTTGGGCAACTTAAAGATGATAATTTAAGTGGTACACCCTCTTTTGCCCCAAAGTTTTGGTATGGTTACGGAAGAACTTATTTTTTGAATCTTGCATATAGTTTTTAGAAATATGAGTAATAAAGAAGTTTTAAAAGTGAAATACATACTAATTTTAGCATTAGGGGCTATTTTTTCAGCGTGTGTTAATAGCTCAGAATTTGAAACCATAATGGCTGATTGTGATACAAAATTTTTGGCCAATCGAACCTTTGCTGAAATTAAAGCGTTATATGTTGACCAGACTATTCAAATTCAAGAAGATTTAGTCATTGAAGGGTATGTAACTTCTTCAGATCGTGAAGGTAATTTTTTTAGCGTGCTTCACTTTCAAGATAAACCAGTAGACCCAACAGATGGGTTTCGAATAGAATTTGATTTAATTGATTCTCACTTGTTTTTTCCTGAGGGACGTAAAATAGTAGTAAAGTTAAAAGGACTCTACCTAGGAAAAAGTAGTGACGTTTTTAAATTGGGTGATACCTTATCTGTGTTCGGAAATATTTTCGTAGGCCGTTTACCTGCTGTCGCTGTTCGAGAGCACCTTTTTATTTCGTGTGAAGAGAATTTAGAAATTCAACCAAAAGTTATAGCAATTGAAGAGTTAACTAGAAACTTAAACAACACCTTAGTTCAATTTAATGATGTACAATTTATAAATGATGTTTTAAACGAACCTTTTGCTATAGAACGCGAAGAAACAGCGCGTACTTTGGCTGATTGTGAAGGCAATGAAATAACAGTATTAAATAGTGGTTTTTCTGATTTTTTTGAGGAAACCTTGCCTAGTGGTAATGGGTCAATTAGGGGCGTTTTGTTACGCAAAAGAGAAAATTATCAACTGGTAATAAGAAGCCTAGATGATATTGACTTTTCAAATTCACGTTGCGAATAAGTAAGGCTTTTTAAGCTGACAAGTTCTGCGCCTGATATTCTTGCCAACCAAATACGGCAGAAGAACCATTTTTATTTACCTCTATAAGTTATCATTGAGGTATTTTGATTTGGTGGTAAGGCAATTGAAATACTGAAGTTTGATAATTGCCAAATAATAAAGATGGGATCCTCCTCAAATGAACAATCTATAGATGTTGAACGCTTTTCAACCCCAATATACCCATGCGTTATAACACGATTGTGAGTAATTTTATTAGTGGGTCCATGTTTAAACATCTTAGAAGGTTGGCCATAAGTCGCAACAATTAGTTCGTAGAAATCTTTTTTGATTTTAAAATCAAAACCATATGCGATTTCTGTAACAATACCCTCAAGGTCAGTGGTGATAAGCTTAGTTCTGCTATTTGCTCCAAAAATTGAAGCGTCATTAATCATGTATGTTCTTTTGTCTTCTTGTTGATTGACAAGGTTAAGTTCTGAAAGTTTTGAAACTTCGGCTATAGTTCTGCCGATGTAAACTTCGGGATTAGAATCCTGATTTATCATACAGGTAAGAATAAATAAGATTATAAAATTCATTTCTTTTTATTAACCACAATTTTTTCTAAACCAACTCGTAGTGTATAGTGCGGGACTTCTTACTTCAAAAGCATCTGTAGTACTAACTGTTCCCCCATAAGCGGCCATTTGAGCCCTTAAATTATTCATAAATATTTGCTGAAGTAAATGAACCGATGCATTAGGATGACTCTCAAACCAATTTTGAGTTGCGTCCACAGCGTTACCAACAGCCTCCGCAGTTAATGTAGCTGACCTACCATTAGTCCATGCGCTGGGCATTGTAAAAAATAGTGAAGGATAGGTTATTGTATTAACAATAACATTGGTTGTAGTTGGACTGACAGTTTCATATGCCACAAACCTATTTTGAAGACCCAGAACTTTTGCACCTTTTATATTTCCAACATTTGCGTATTCAAAACTTGAACAATCTGGAAACGGCCAAAGCAGTAAATTAATCGGAACGTACATATCCGAATCAGGACAATCGTCACCATTTTTTTTATCTGTTTTGGAACTTTTTTCGATAGTACCTTCTGTTCCAAATTTTCCAAAACTACCCTCACCTACCTCGACTGAACCTGTGCTTGCCCCTGGTCCTGGGTTTGAGTTAAAGGTATATTCGCCAGAAGTTGCATCTGGTGCCGAGCCACCTGTAGAAGCACCACCTCCATTACCAGAAGCAGCACTTTCAGAGGAGTTATCACTAGGTACATTATCAATGTCAATATCTTGAAAACAAGGCTCACCGTTATATTTTCCGCTGTTATTATAGTGACTTAGGAAGTTATCGATTTTAAAAACTGTAGCTTTACCATTAAAATTCCTTTTCGAACTGTGGAAATACTTTATTTTTTCTTCTACAGAATCAAAAGAATATTTAATCACAAAAGATGAATTGGTGCTTTCATCGGTTCTTTTGGTTACAATAAGATTGTAAAAATCTTTTGGATCAAAATTTTCACTATCTAATTGAAAAGAATAAGTTAAGTTTTCAGCAGAATCCTTTACAACTAAAACACTCTCTTCCAGAATGCGAACTGTTTCAGCAGACTTAAATGTTCTCAACTTACTTTCAGATTTTTCAAAATAATTGCCTATTGAAGCATTAACTTCAGGTATATCATTAGAGGATAAATGACTTAATTCGTAATTAGATTTTGATTCAAAATCAATAATTTCTTCTAAATCGTCACTACAACCTGTGATAAATGATATTATTCCAAATAAAATTAAAATTTTTAAAATCGAAACATGCCCTTTGAAGTTTTTCATATTTGGTAAATTATTTTTAATA
>CAZKQM010000055.1:0-20234 GCA_964554895.1 uncultured Maribacter sp.
CCTCAAATAGAATCGATTTTTAGGTGGCTCACTTTCATCCGCTGTGCTATGCTCATTTTAGTCCGCCAGAGGTGGTTCACTTTAATCCGCCGCAGGTGGTATACTATGTCCGTTTTTTTGCAGTTCATCGGCGCTTCGCGGGTCTATTATGTAAAAACCCTCAAGATTATAGCACTTTCTAAAATTCACGCCGTATAAAACGTTTTTTTAAAGGACCATCAGGCGTATCAAAAACGATAATATACATGCCTGTTATCATTGATGAAACATCAATTTCTTGTTGTGTGCCAATTTTTAAGATTTTACCATTCATATTATAAATCTTCCAGCCGGTTACTTCTGTTAGTCCATATTCCATAGTAATGAAATCAGTAGTAGGATTCGGATAAAGAATTAACTCTAGAATTTCTATTACTTCTTCTTCAATTTCGACAACAGAATCCTCATCGTTTTCCTCTTCAGTTTCTTCCTCAGTTTCTTCTTGCGTCTCCTCCTCCATTTCTTCTTCCGTTTCTTCTTCAGCTTCTTCCTCAGTTTCTTCTTGCGTCTCCTCCTCCATTTCTTCTTCCGTTTCTTCTTCAGTTTCCTCTGTCATTTCCTCTTGCATTTCTTCCTCACTTTCTTCTTGAGTCTCCTCTTCAGTTTCCTCTGTCATTTCCTCTTGAGTTTCTTCTTCGGTCTCTTCCTCAGTTTCTTCTTGAGTCTCCTCTTCCATTTCCTCCTGAGTTTCTTCTGTCATTTCCTCCTGCATTTCTTCCTCAGTCTCTTCTGCCATTTCCTCCTCAGTCTCTTCTGCCATTTCTTCCTGCATTTCTTCTTGAGTCCCCTCTTCCATTTCCTCCTCAGTTTCTTCTGTCATTTCTTCCTCAGTCTCTTCTGCCATTTCTTCTTGAGTCTCCTCCTCCATTTCCTCTGGCATTTCTTCCTCAGTCTCTTCTGTCATTTCTTCTTGAGTCTCCTCTTCCATTTCCTCTGGCATTTCTTCCTCAGTCTCTTCTGCCATTTCTTCTAGAGTCTCCTCCTCCATTTCCTCTGGCATTTCTTCCTCAGTCTCTTCTGCCATTTCTTCTTGAGTCTCCTCCTCCATTTCCTCTGGCATTTCTTCCTCAGTCTCTTCTGCCATTTCTTCCTGCATTTCTTCTTGAGTTTCCTCTTCAGCTTCTTGATTTTCTAGTTCTGCCTGCCAAATTCCTAATCCGGAAACTCCCACATAGACTTTGCCATATTCTTCTTTATCCCCCGCCATACAACGTGGACTAGACAAAATAAATTGAGATTCAGGGCCCGTGACTTTCGTCCAGTTTTGACCTTTATCAAAAGATCTATAGAGCGAAGAAGATGAATCGCCTGTCAACTTTCCTATAAAATATACTGTAGGATATCCATCTGCTGTTTTTGATTTACCCAAGGTCATCACTTCGGCAGTAGCAACATTAGAAAGTTTGATCCATTCATCACCTTGATTTTCACTATAGTACAATCCCTTTTTAGGAGAATTAAACCATAAATGTCCTGCACGATCAGGCGCCGCTTGCAATGAAGACTTAGTAAAACTATTAGTATCTGTAGGTAGATTAGCAGCAGTTTTAAACCAATCTTTACCACTATTCAAACTTTTAATGACATGTCCGTTGCTGCGATCATATAAATAAAACACTTGGTTCAAAACCAAATCTTTGGCGAATGGATCGTGCGCTATAAATACATTGTTCTCAACCACATTACTTAAGGAAGGATGCGTGGCTGCCGTAAACGAAGCTCCCCTATCTTTAGAAAAATGAATTTGATTACCGTGAACCACCACAATGTTCGCAGGGTCTTTCACCGAGGTTCCGACCAGTGACTTACCCCAGTCTCTATCATAACCACGTGATCGAGTATAGCTTTCGCCACCATTAGTGGTATAAAATAAGGACCCATAGCTCGGGTTTCCGTTCGATGGTGCCCATAAATTGGTAGCCGTAATGGCAAAATTATTAGGATAGGCTTCACAAATAGCAATATCTTGTCCTTTTACTACCTGCGATCCATCATCAATTCGCTCTCTTAAATCAGAATTTTCATAACTATCAGGGTCTTTAATCAAAACTCCTGGAGAATCAGCAGAATTTACAACCAAAGTATTATTTGATGTATTTGCCGGAAATGCTCTTAAACCTGTATTTACAATTTCTTCATGACCTTTGGCTCGGTCATTTTTCCATTGCACTTGATTGGCATCCCAATTATCAGTATGCCATAAGCCAAACTAGCCTGTTGATAAAAGTTTATTCGGATCTTCTGGATCAAACGCTAATTGTGAGGTAAAAAAACCTGCGTTTGAAGTTGATGCCCACTCAAACGTATTATCTATAGAAACGTTTGATTTGGTAACCCATGTGTTACCTGCATCTTTAGATACCTGCAGTCGAGCTAAATTAACTCCTGATGTTGCCGCCGGAGAAGCCACAACAAGCCGATCATCATGCGGACTCGCTGTTACCGTTTGATACCCTTCTCCTAAATTAGCAAAAGGCACATTTAAATTTCTCCAATTTGCGTTATTGATGGGGTCATATAATTTATAAATACCTTTTTTACGAACGGCTGCATAAATATTTGTTCCGTTTTTAGATAAGCTGATGTCCGCTACATCTTCAAGGTCACTGAAACCATTATTAATATTCACGAACGAAGCCCCACCGTTAGTACTTCGATAAATACCGAATTGCGCATAGGCTACAAAAATTGCGTTCGGGTTGGTAGGATGAAATGCTACGGTACGAATACTTGCTTCTTTGGTATTATCAGGAATTCCGTTAATTTTTCTCCATCGCTGTGTCTTTGTCAAATCTAAGACCCACAAACCTTTTTCACGGGTACCCACCCAAAGTTCATTGCCATTTAAAGGATTTATAGCTAAAGGCGAACCTTCTCTATCTTTGTCAGGGAATCCTGATCCTCCTTCACGACCTCCATTGGCCCCAAATTTTATGCCACCTGTCACATCAATTTCATCCCAGTTTGATCCATAATCTTCAGAATACAGTATTTTCGAGGTTCCGGTTGTATTACCACGATCAACAGCCAAATAAATGATGTTTTCTTTAGTGGGATGCAAGGCAATGCCAGCTACCCCATAATAGTTTTCTCTATCAGATGCGTAATTGAGTATCTGAACTAGTTCTTTTTTGATTTCATCCCATTTATAAGCACCACCAACGTCTGTTCTAAAGTAGGCAACTTTACTATTATTTGGATGTACTTTCATACCCGTGATATAGCCACCACCACCAATGCGAACTTGACTCCATTGATAGCTTTCTTGGGCATAAATGTTATGCGATAAACTTGTAAAAAGGAATAGGACGGTAAAATATAATACTAGTTTTTTCATGGGGTATAAAATTTGTAGACTATAGTATATACGTACGGTACTACAGAAAAGTCTATAATTTCGTCTAAAGGTCAATTTTTTCTTTAATGCGTCTTAATGTAGTGAATTTTACTAAAGATTTGATTATGAGGGCGAAAAACATACTTTGATACCGAAATAGGTTAGAAATACTTCAGCAATCAAGTACGTCTTGACCTTAGTTTTCATAATTTCTCTAGGTTTTGACTAAAACTTAGGAACATTATTAATGAACTGTTGGTGCTGTTGTTGTTGCCAAAACAAATTTTGTTGCCATTGCCAGTGCCATTGCCAATCCCAATTATTATATGAGGGTCTCGAAAAGGTTTTAAAAAATTGACGGTGTTCAAAATTAATAGGTAAGATAAAGGTGCATCGGGCAGTTTTATCGTCTAAATTAATTTGCTTAAAACGAAACCTAAGACGCGCTTTTTCTTCAAGATTTTCTACAGCAAACTTTCGAAATAGATTCGTTAGGCTTTCATTATTCTTACCTAAAATTTCATGCGTCAGCAACCTACCTTTATGATCCGTTACAATTTGTAGTAAAATTGAACCTTCAAAATCTTTGCTAAGCACCTTATCGTTAAAAAAGCCATTGTTATTAAAAAAGCTCCTCAAGCGAATTTCAAAATTATCAAAATTAATAGGATCCCTATAGTTCGAATAGAAATAGATTTTTCCTTCGGCGTTTTCTTTAAGGGCCGAAACAATTTCTTTTTTATCTATTTGATATTGTACTTCATTAAAAGTTGCTGCATGATTACCATAGGTTTTTATAGAATCTGATTGAATACGTACCACTCTTCTTCTTAGTACGTCAGGAGCTTCATCTCTAGTAAATCTAAAGTAATTATTCTCAAAAAGTACGCGCTCATCTTCAAACCATTTACTTGATATTAAATCGCCATAATCATAGGTACGCTCAAGTTTAACAGTTTCACTATCATAGGCTAGTAATGATTCATGACGTTTCAAAGGATGCAAAGATGAATAGTTTAAATCATACATTTTTTGTCCTTTTTCGTTGCTTATTTCTACAGTAAAAATAGAATCTACTACCTTAGTTACAGAACCATAATACTGCGCAAATTTTGGTTTTTTAACCTCGCGCCAAAGTTTATCATACATAATCTTTGTCTTGTTTGTATAATGGTTATAATATTCTTCAACCTTCAATGAATTTAGAAAATCTTCAATGGTTAATTCTTGTTCATCATAGAATGAATTCAAAACGGTATAATTTCTGAATAAGGAGAATATTTTCTTAGGATCTTTAGTATTAAGCTCTAATTCTTCCCAATATTGCCCATCTTCTTTTTTCAACTGAAGAATTTTTTTGCTCGCAAGCCTATCGTTTGTCATCTTGTAATACATAGCATAATCTGCCTTTTCAGAAGCACCTAAATATTGTAGTATAGTGGGTTTTGCTATTCTTTTATCTTTCAATACAATAGTGTTGGTAACAAAAAAGGAATCTAATTTAGTGGTATAATATGCTAATTCTTCCAAATCAATTTTTCTACCATTGGCAAAGGGATTGCTCTTTACTTTAACTTTATGCTCATTTTGCATCCAAATAAAAGCATCTTTACCTTGAGTATCGCCTTTTAAAAAGTAGGTTCCTTTCTCATAAAAAACTTGAACATTTTCAAAATAAAAATCGAGTCCGCCATATTCATCATTTAAAAAGGTGTCATACTTATCAAAAACAATTTCTCCATTCGGAGAATGTGTAAATGGAATATTTTTAGCCTCTTGTGCTAGAAAAATAAAAGGAATAAAGAAAAGGGCTTGAACTACAAAAGACTTCATGCTAGTTATTTTGGTGGTAGTAAAAATAATACAAAATAGGAGAATTCCTATAACAACAAACACAAAGCGTTTTGTATCTATTTAATTGTAGAAACCAAATAAAATGACGACCTATTTTAGAAATAGAATTTCACATTTATTTCAGTTCAATTATTTTTTTCTTTATTGAAGATTTCAAATTTTTAATACACTAGTATTTTTATAACATATTCTTGAACATTTATAAGCTGACAGATTCTTATCTTTAATTTTAAGTTAATGGTCATTTAAACATTTTATAGTAAGCATGAAACAAGATTATCTCATTCAAGCGATCAATACTCAGAAAAAAGAGATTCCAGTTTCTATTTTTTTAAAACAAGAATCACAACGCTTTACCCAACTTTTATTCAATGCCTTATTTGATGAAGCGACTAATACTGCTGAGGCCCTTGTGCATTTAGAGGAACTATTTATTAAAATAAGAGATACGGCATGCCCAGAAATCAAGGGTTCGCCATGTAAAACTTGGGATGATTTTAAATTGGGTATTCCCGATTTGTTTTGCAGTTTAAAAAAGGATGCTTTGTCGATTTATGAAAATGATCCTGCAGCGAAATCTATAGAAGAAGTATACCTCGCCTATCCTGGTTTTTTTGCCATTGCCATCTACCGTATGGCTAGAGGTTTTTATACTTTGGGCTTACCCTTAATTCCAAGATTAATGACCGAATACGCGCATCAATTAACGGGTATTGATATTCACCCGGGCGCTTCTATTGGAGATTCATTTTTTATTGATCACGGTACAGGAGTGGTTATTGGCGAAACTGCTGAAATACATGAGCATGTAAAATTATACCAAGGTGTAACCTTAGGTGCTTTAACTGTTAAAAAGAATATGAAGAATACGAAACGGCATCCTACTATTGAAAAAAATGTAACCATCTACGCCAATGCTACCATATTAGGGGGTAAAACCGTTATTGGCGAAAATAGCATTATTGGCGGAAATACCTGGTTGACCAATTCGATTGATAAAAATGCGATAGTAATGCATGAATCTAAAATCAAAATACTAAGCAAATCTGAAGGTACTAATGAACAAGACTTTAATTAATCGAATAGGAAATACGCCTCTTATTAAATCAATGGCTCTCAATACCAACCCCAATGTTGATTTGTATTTTAAACTTGAAGGAAATAACCCGGGTGGCAGTGTAAAAGACAGAGCCGCCTATTCAATGATAAAGAATGCCCTTGAACGTGGCGCTATTCATCAAAATTCAAAGCTTATTGAAGCGACTAGTGGTAATACAGGTATTGCCCTTGCGATGATTGCAGCTGTTTTTAATTTAGATATCGAACTCGTCATGCCTGAAAAGGCTACGAAAGAAAGAGTGCAAACTATGAAAGCCTATGGGGCTAAAGTTACCTTGGATCCTAACGGAATTGAGGGCGCACGTGATTATGCTATTTCAAAAGTTGAAAAGGATGGCTATTATAGTTTTAATCAATTCGCGAATGACGATAATTGGAAAGCCCATTATCATACAACGGGACCTGAAATTTGGAGAGACACCGAACAGCAAGTAACGCATTTTGTTTCGGCTATGGGTACTACGGGAACTATTATGGGTACTTCAACTTTTTTGAAAGAACAAAACCCAGCTATTCAGATTGTAGGTGTGCAACCAAAAGATGGTGCAAGCATACCAGGTATACGCAAATGGCCTGTGGAATATCTTCCTAAAATATTTGATGCAACAAAAGTTGATCGAATTTTTGAAGTAAGCCGTGAAGAATCAATAGCCATGACCCGAAGATTAGCCAAAGAAGAAGGCATACTTGCTGGTATGAGCAGTGGTGGTGCTACAACGGCTGCATTACAATTGGCATCTGAACTCAAAGAAGGTGTTATTGTGAGTATCATTTGTGATCGTGGCGATCGTTATTTGTCTTCTGAACTTTTTACGTAATACTTTTGTCGGAGTATTTTCAGAGCATGGTTATCTTGAATAGAAAAAAGAAATAAAAAAACCACCCTTACGAGTGGTTTTATTTTATCTAAAATTAGTAGCGCTAAATTTTAGAACTACTATTGAAAACTTGCAGAACTAAAATCGATGTTAAACTGAAAGCACCAAACACTAAAACTATTGAATTGATCTAGAGTAACACCTTCGGGCAGAAAAACACTAAAAGTTTCATTATCAAAAGCACGCCCATGTATTGGTTCAGATAAAGTACGCCCTTCTATAAAATTACCATTCAACCCACCGTAGATACTTACTGCAGGACCCGTGCCATTGTAATTAAAGTTCGAAAATTCTATTTCACAATCAGAAATTACAGTAACCGTACCGCTAATTCCGTACGCATTACTAACGCGTAATTGCCTTGATTCACCTATTAAAGAATGTGTTGCATCACAGGCTTGCGCTTCAGGTACTTCATTTATCAAAGGCAAAGCATCATCTTCACTACATCCAATAAATACTACAGCTAAGAACAATACAAAGGGGATAAATTTTTTAATCATCTTTTAAAAATTAATTAGATAAAACTATGTTAGTTTGTTCCTCTTTAATCCTATTGAATTACTAGAACAAAGAAATAGTCGATGATTTTATGAAAACTTTACGTTGTGCAATAAAAAAAGGCTATCCTAAGTATAAGATAGCCTTATAAATGCCTTAAAACCGCTGATAAAAATCAGCAGAAAATCAATTATTTAGAATTTTTTGAACTAGTAGCTGTTGAATTTTCAACACCGTTATATTCAGCAATAAGATGTATCAATGCAGCTTCCATTTTAGGATTGGCTAGAAAATACTCGTTTTTTTCGGTAATCATGAGTTCTTTCAAACCATAGTGATTATTCTCATAATTTTTTACTACCATTTTATTATCACCAATAAGCTTCATTAAGTCAATTCTTAAAATATTTTTAGTATCCGCTTTCAAACCTTTTTTGCCTTTTTGAGCTATAATAATAAAGTTATTCTCAATATAGTTAAGCAAGGCAGTGCGATCACCTGATAAGCTTTCATGCATTGCATCAAGTAATTCAGGAGTTACTTTACCGCCATCAGTATGGCTACGAAACTTATATAATTCAATAGAACCCTCAGTAAGTTGCTCTAAACAATACTGCGGCGCAAAAGTAGATTTCAAACCTGTTGTAGGTTTACGATACTTTATTGTTTTAAATTTTCTGCCGTTTTCAAGGGTAAAACCAATAATGTTTTTTGCTTCTAATGTTTTCTTAGCAGTACGTTTTACTTTTCCTGTAAACTGATACTTCTCATAGTAAACAGGTTCTACATAGGTAATTGTTTTTTGAAATTTCTGTGGATTGGTAGCATCTAATAAAATGTAGGCTACTTTTGATTTTTTCGAACTGATTTGAAGGGTACCCTTATAATATTTTTCTTGAGCATTTAAGCCAAAAATCATGAATACCATTAAAACAGTTGTAAGTAGGAGGCTTTTTAAAGACATAGGATGAAATTTTTAGGTATTTAAAGCTCAAATTAAATTGATTTCTATATGGCTTACTAATCATTTCGTTGATTTACTTAGAATATTCGACCTCCTGTCATATATCTATTTGATATAACAGAAATAGCGCACGAAAACCATGGTTTCAGTGCGCTATTAAAATCTTAAATACTTTATGTTTACTTCTTGTTATCGTTCGAAGCTTGTTCTTCAAATTTTGTTTCTGCTATGAATTTACTCAAGCGTTCAGAAAAAGGATTGTACTTCAAATCACGAAGAATTAAACGTTTCTTACGATCTGAAATATCCATGGTATCTAATACTCTTATGGTATGTTCAGCATCAGCAATACGTTTTCTTTTCAAATCTGCACGATCATCAGCAGAAACCACAAAATCGGTTTCAAAACGTTCCATAATCGTGTGTTTTTCAATTTCAAAATCTTTTTTAAGAATAACTTTCGTTTTTTCTTTACCCGATTCAGATTTTTCTTCTTTTTCTTGGGCCAATCCTAGTGCAGAAATACACAAAAAGATGCCAAGCATTACTTTTAATTTTTTCATTTTCAATGGTGCTATTTTTAACTCAAAACTTCAATTCATCTTGAGCAAAAAAGTTTAACTTGTTAAAAATAATGAGCGTTCTAAGCAACTATTCTTAACTGTAATTTTAATTTATTCGTTCTCTGAGGCTGTTTCCTCAAATTGTGTTTCAGCGACTAAAATCTTTGAAAGTCGCTTTGTAAGTCCGTTTTTATATAAATCTCTTAATAATTTTTTTCTTCTTGCGTCAGAAATATTTAAGGTATCAATAATACTTCTTGTGCGAGCCATTTCTTCTCTACGCTTCGCTTTTGAATCTAAAAAATCAGGTTCAAATTTAAACATAGAAGGACCTTCCTCTTCTTCTTCAAGAGAGGACTTTTTAGTTGTCTCAACTTTTGTTGGCGTGTCTTGCCCTGAAGCCGTTGTAGTTGTGCACAAAAAAGCAACTACAAAAACGGGCAATAAAAATAGATTTTTCATTGTCATTTATAACTGTGTTCGAGCACAATGTATAAATTTTTTGCTAACTAATTGCAATTTCCTGATGAAGCACACGACAAATCGATAAATCGTCGTTTTTTATTTTTAAAAATTGTAGATTGCTGATAAATAAGCTGTTACCAAATGAAGAAATATTTTATAATTCTGTTTGTGATTTTATTAGGTGTCAATTTTGTTGTCGGACAGCAGAAAATTGAAACTTCTGAGGCTGCGATTTCCTTTGTTTTTGTTGAGAAAAAAGTTAAAGGATCTATTTCAGGATTTTCTTCAACCTCAACTATTGATACTGAAGATTTTTCCAATTCAAAATTTAAAGGAACTGTCAAGGTTGAAACCCTGAGTACAGGTAATTTTTTACGTGACTGGTCTTTAAAAAGTAGTAAATATTTTGATGCCGATAAGTACCCGACCCTCAAGTTTGAAAGCAATTCTATTAGAAAAATAGAGAATGCCTATGAGGTTACAGGTCAATTAACCATAAAGGAAACTAGCAAACCAGTAACGTTTATTTTTACGAAAGTAGAAAATAGATTAAAAGGTACGGCCACCATTTACAGCGCTGATTTTGATATTCAAATACTCAAAAAAAGCCGCGAGGCGAATAAAGTCGAAATTCAACTTGCCTTTAACTTAGAATAGGTTATAACAAACTATACTTCTTTTTCTTTAAATAGGCTCGTATATATTTTTTCAACACCCCAATTTCCCAAAGGGAAATAAAGTGCAAAGAAAAGTGCCATACCTAAAGCAAAATTTCGCTCATTTAATATTTGGTCTAAAATATTATTAGGATAGGCATAGGATGTTTCAAATCCATACCCACCTAACTCTAATAATCCCATTGCAATAAGGCCATAGGCGTATTGTGCATGAAAAGGAAGCTTTCTAAGTAATAATGAAATGGGAACCATATATAATATATAGCATGTTATCACTTGCCACCAATAGGTAAACTTGGCGATTTCAACCTGAGTGCCAAACCAATTCATTGCCATACCCCATGTGAAATAAACGATACAATAAATTGCAATGAGACGTTTATCGACCTTAAATTTGGTTTTCGCCCAAGCTAAAAATTCTGTCATTATTGCCTATGTTGATTTTTAAATTCTATTTGTTTTACTTGGTTCAAGTACTTGCTAGTTTGGTGTCAATAATTTGAAGAGCATCTTTAACTGTCTGCATTTGATCCATATCTTCATTCTCTAATCGGATATCAAAAGCATCTTCAACATCAAGAACAATATCAACCAAATGTGCAGAATTAATATTTAATTCATTGATGAAATGACTTTCTTCTGAAACTGCCTCTATGGTAACATCTTCAGGTAAATATATTTTAATAATATCTCTTAAGATAGTATAGCGTTCTTTTGTACTCATGTAAACTTTGTTAAATTTAGGATTTTTCAATTGCAATTGATGCAAGCTTTGATTTCTATCAGTCGTTAAAAGATTTAAATATAACACAAGCATTGACATCGCCAAAGCCAAAGCTTGCTTTCGCTATAATTTTCAGAGGTTGGGCCATAGTTTTTCTAGGAATTTTTGATGCGTCAACTAACCCACTAATTGTTGGGTGAATCACGTCACAATTAACATTGCCAAAAATCTCTTGCTCTTTTAATTGCATCACTGCGCCTACACTTTCTATACTACCCGATGCAGCCAAACAATGACCAAATAATCCTTTAAATGAATTAATGAACGGAAAATCATTCCCTTTTCGATCCAAAGCCACGCTCCAATTTTCTATCTCAACAGGGTCTTTAGCGGTGGCGGTTAAATGACCGTTAATGCTATCAACTTCTGAATTTTTAATTCCTGAATTTTCAAGTGCTTTTTCAATACAACGTTGTACAGCTTTTGAATTCGGAGCTGTCATACTGCCGCCAGCTCTTTGTCCTCCAGAATTAACGCTTCCTCCTAATACTTCTGCATAAATTTTCGCTCCTCTTTCTTTTGCACTCTCTAATGATTCTAAAACTAACGCTCCTGCCCCACTGCCGGGTACAAATCCTGATGCATGTGCACTCATAGGTCTACTAGCTTGCTCTGAAGCATCATTATACTTTCTGGGTAAAATTCGCATCGCATCAAAACCACCCCAAACATAAGGCCCGCTGTCACTACAACTGCCCGTTAAAATACGTTTTGCCTTGCCAGAAGCAATGCGGTCGTAAGCCATCAAAATACCTTCTGTACCCGTTGTACAAGCTGAAGAATTGGTTGTTACCTGATTTCCACAACCAAAAATTCCACCGAGATAGGCACTAATGCCACTCGCCATGGTTTGCAATACCGTTGTGCTTCCTAAGCGTCGAACCTTTTTATCATCAACCAAATGAATCGATTCACGGAATTTATCAACACCCAGAATTCCTGTTCCAAAGATAATTCCGCTATCCCAATCAGGACTTTCATCGTTGGCAATGGGTAGTCCTGCATCGCGCCAGGCATCTGTTCCTGCAATGACACCATATACAATTCCACTAGCATTCAACCCACGTTGCTGTAAAGGCGAAAAATAGTGGCTAATTATTTCATCTGTTAGTTGTGGTTCTCCGGCTATTTGACAACCAAATTCTAGGTCTTTTAGTCGTTGATCAAAACGTATTCCGCTTTTTCCTTCTCGCAAAGCATTGGTAAAGGCTTCTACCCCTATTCCGTTGGGTGCACATACACCAAGACCTGTAATTACAACGCGATTCGTCATTCTATCTCGATTTTAGCATTCCTGATATCACACCCTTACACACCAATTTCTTGGCTTGGTTATACATTTTAACGCGACATTTAAGCTTATTGAATCGGAAGTATTCTTTTTCTGAAACAACGGTTACCTTTTCATTTGGAAAAACAGCTTCGTAAAATTCCATTTCCGAACTGCTCAATCCTATTTCCGAATCTTCGATTTTTATTGACTGTTTACTCAGTAGATACAATCCTAAGGTAACCACCCCAATTTGAGCACAGCATTCTGTCAATATAGCTCCTGGTGTTACAGGATTTTCTTTAAAATGCCCTTTATAAAAATCTAAAGATGCATCGAAAGTAAAACAGCCTTTCGCTCCATGTTCATCAATATGTAATAGCTCATCAACAAATAAAAAAGGAGATGAGTAGGGTAAATTTTCAATTATTTTTTCAAAATTCATTGACTTGCGACTATTAGTGCCTAATTCGACTAAACTTTAAAGATTATTGTAGACTTTCTCCTCCGTCTACTTTGATAGTGGTGCCGGTAATCCATCTGGCTTCATCAGTACTCAACAAATAAACAACGTTTGCAACATCTTCGGGCGTTGTCAAGCGATTATTCGGATTACGCGCTAAGGCGTTTTTCTTTAAATGATCACTACCCGGTATCATTTTAAACGACTTTGTTTCGGTTATACCAGCTTGAATACAATTCACTTTTAAGCCCATTGGCGCAAATTCTAGTGCCATATTTCGTGTCAATGCCTCTAAGGCTACTTTCGCTACAGAAACTGCCCCGTAGTTGGGCCAGGTTTTAGTATTTCCTTCACTAGTAAACGAAATGACACGGGCATCTTTCGCAAACAAATCTTCTGAAGCCAAGTTTTTAGTCCAATCATACAGGCTCAAAGCCATGGCATCAAGAGTAATTTGAAAATCTTGATTACTTAATTCAGTCTTATTAGCAGCATGCATAGGTTTTAAACTTCCTTTAGCAATACTGTGTACTAAAACTTTTATCTTTTGTTGAGGCCCTAAAACCGATTTTATTTCTTGTATCAGATTCAATCTTTTACTACTATTGAGGGCATCTGCATTGAAACTTTTTAATTGAATATTACTTAAAGCAATTTCATTGAATTGTTTGTTAATGTCCTCTAAATCAGACTTTCTATCTCTATGAATAATAATAATATTAAATTTATGAAAAGCTAACTTTTTAGCAGCTGCTAGACCGAGTCCGCTACTACCACCCAAAATCAAGGCCCAAGACGCCTTTTCATCCTCCGGAAAAGAAATATTATTGTTATTTGAGTCTGTGTTCATATTTTTTTTTAGCGTATTTATTAGGATGCGGTTAATGATTTACCATTCTAACAAAACCCGTTGGGCTGAAAAACCAGGTCCAAAGCTTAACACTAAACCTTGTTCGCCTTTTGCAATTTCTTTATTCATAAAACGCTCTAAAACGTATAAAACCGTAGCACTACTCATATTTCCATACGCTTTTAAAACCTCACGAGTATCATCAATATTCTTTCCTAATTTACCAAAAAGAGTTTCAACGGTCTGCACAATTTTACGCCCACCAGGATGAAAAATCAAATGATTTACTTTTTCGATACTACTGCCATTTCGCTTTAAAAAAGGATGAACTATATCAGGAAAATGATTGGCTATAGTTTCAGGTACAGCAGGGTCAAGTATCATTTTTAAACCATGATTGGTTAAATCAAAACCCATCATTTGAGTTGCATTCTTAAAATGATACATCTCATCACCTACAATTTTGGGTCCTATGGCATTCTCTTCAGACGAGAGTAATACACAGGCAGCACCATCGCCAAATATGGCCGCACTAACCATATTGGCCATAGAATGGTCATGCAGCTGAAAGGTTGCTGTTGGACTCTCAACAGCCACTAGGGCAATACGTTTGTTAGGGTTTGATTTTAGAAAATTATGCGCATAAATCAAGCCAGACACTCCCGCAGCACAACCCATTTCTGTAACCGGAAGCCTAACCACATCTTGTTTCAATCCTAATTCATTAATCAGGTAGGCATCTAAAGAAGGTATCATAATACCGGTACAACTAACAGTAATAATGTAATCTAATGAATCAGCCGTCCAATCACTATTAAGTAACGCTTTTTGCAAGACAGATTTACCCAATTTCTTGACCTCACGTACGTAAATAGCATTTTTTTCTTCAAAGGATGTTGCCGTAAACACTTCTTCAATATTCATAATACCATAGCGCTGATCAACCGCTGCGCCTTCAAATATCTTAATCACTTTACGACGAAAGCGCTCATCTTCATTAGCTAACCAAAGGTCAACAAAGGGAAGTATATCATCTGTTTTTCTGCAATACTGCGGCAGTTCTTTTGCCACTGTAACTATTCGAGTTTCGTTTATCATGCACTAGTATTGATTCGGCTTCATAATCCATACATAACGAAAAGCCCATTTCCATTGAATCGTATGATTGATATTAGGTAAGCTTCTAGAATATTGAATTAAATCAGATTTTACAAAACCCTTACTGATAGAAATGAGTCCATCAATTTTTGCGGTTTCTGTTTTTATAAAAATAAGGCTAAAGAGTTTAAAAAGATAATAGGCCCAACGACTTCTATGTAAATCATTAATAACGACACCTAAACTGGCTAGTTGATTGAACTTTTTTAGAAAAGTGACTAAGTCAGTATCTTCAAAATGATGCATGGTCAGGGTATTAATCACAATATCACAATTAAAATCAGAGGCTTCTAGTTTTAAAATATCTCTATGATGGAATTCAATTTCATCATCATCAGATCCAAATTCTCTTGCCAATTGTAAAGCATCAGCATTTAAATCAATACCAATTAAACGAACTTTGATTCCTTTTTTACGACAATATTTTGCAATCTCTCGCAACATATTTCCATCGCCACATCCCATATCAACAATAGTGTAGCTTTCTTTTGGATTTATTCTTACTAATTCCGCAACAGCATTTACTGTTATATTACTTCCACCTAAAACGGTGTTTACACGGTTGATATCATCAAACACCCTGCGGAGGCTTTGGAGTCCCTCACGAAAATCATCCATTAACTCCGGTTGCGTACTTCTTTTTGAAAGGTCAATTAGCATAAGACAGGTTTACCATGGGTCGTTTTTATGAGTCTTTTCAAAATTGATGGAGAGGCAGTAACCGTATGCAAAGCTAGGTTTGATAGTTTTTCATATGTCATTAAAGTTTGTAGTTGCCGCCCCATCCAAAGGCGTTTTTTAAAAGTATTTTTCCAGGCACGAGTATAGTTTTGTTCTAATTCTATTCTAGAAAGTTGGCGATTCGATAAAAAGTCATGAATTATTTCGGAAGCTATTTTAGCTGAGTGTATAGCCATAGCCATACCGTTACCACAAAGCGGATAAATGAGTCCGGCAGTATCGCCACACATTATAATATGATTCTCTACTGATTTTTTTTGTTCAAATGATATTTGAGCAATCGACAACGCTTCTTTAAACACAGGTTTCGCTTTTTCTAAAAATTGGTTTAAAAAGGGATTTTCGGCCACTACATTTTCATTAAAAGAAGCAACATTTTTTTCTTTTTGAAAACTTTCATAAGATGCCAAATAACAAAAATTTACGGCTCCTGTTTCGGTTTTTGAAAGACCTCCATAACCTCCATTAAAATTATGCAAGGCGACATGATTATTAGGAAAAGATGCTAATTCATAATGCGCTTTGACGCCTAGCCAAGCAGATTTCTTATTGATAAACGAACGTTTTAACTGCTTGTCAATACTACTTCGTTTTCCATAAGCTCCGATTACTATTTTAGCTTCAAAAATCTTTTCGTTTTCTGTGCGCACCTCAAAAAGCTCATCATCAAAATGAATATCCTTTACGGTTTCAAAAACAAATTGAACTTTATTCTTCAATGCCTTTTGATATAATAAATGATCAAAGCCATAACGGCTAATACCTACTCCTCCTAAGGGTAATTTGGTTTGTATTGATTTACCTTTAACCGTGCTCAATGTTAAGGTATCAATAGCCAGTGCATTTGATGAACTCAATGAAACACCGAGGCTTTCAAGATAGGGTGTAATTTCATTCGAAACATACTCGCCACACACCTTATGATGTGGATACGTCTTTTTTTCAATAACTAAAACAGAATGTTTTTCTTTGGATAAATGTATTGCAGCTGTTAAACCTGCCAAACCTCCACCTACAATAACTACTTCAAAATTGGTTGTCAACAGATTTTATTTAAGGGCGGTTAAGTTAAAATATATGTCGTCTTAAAGCAAAAACCTTACGGTACTTATTTTGCCTTAATAGGCAACAAGTGCTAACAATTCTGTCACAAAACGTTCTTTAGGCAAATAGTTTTTTTCTAGGGATGTTGCGAAAGGTATCGGGGTTTCAATACTTGCTACGCGTTTAATGGGGCCATCAAGGGCTTCAAAACAATTTTCTGTTACCAAGGCAGATATATCACTGGCAATACCGCCAAACATACTATCTTCTTGAAGGATGATTAGTTTTCCTGTTTTTTGAACCGATGCATAAATAGATTCGGTATCGAGCGGCGCTAAAGTTCTTAAATCAATAAGATCCGCGTTAATCTCTTGTTGACTATTTAAAGTTTCTAAAGCCCAATGAACCCCTGCGCCGTAGGTAACAATAGTTATATCATTTCCTTCTTTTAAAAGACTTGCCTGCCCTAAGGGCAGGGTATAATAATCTGACGGTACATTTTGATAAACACTTCGATACAAGGCTTTGTGTTCAAAAAATAACACCGGATTTGGATCATTAATGGCAGAAATTAGGAGGCCCTTAGCGTCTTTTGGAAAAGCAGGGTATACTACTTTCAATCCTGGTGTTTTTGTAAACCAAGCCTCGTTCGTTTGCGAGTGAAACGGACCGGCACCTACGCCACCGCCGCATGGCATCCTAATAACCACATCTGCCTTTTCGCCCCACCGATAATGCGACTTAGCTAAATAATTAACAATCGGATTAAAGCCAGAGCTTACAAAATCAGCAAACTGCATTTCCATTACAGCTTTCATTCCATTAATAGAAAGTCCCATAGCTGCAGAAACTATGGCTGATTCGCAAATTGGTGTATTACGCACTCTTTCTTTACCAAAAAGCTGAATAAAACCATCAGTTATTTTAAAAACACCACCATACTCTGCAACATCTTGCCCCATAATGACAAGATTTTCATGCTTTTTCATTGCCTGTTTTAACCCGTTAGAAATCGCATCTATCAAGCGGATATTTTCGATAACACTACCTACTTTAACATCCTCATAATCAAATTCTTTAAATACATCTTTTAATTCATTAGTTACACTATTATTAACCATTTCTTCCTCAAAAGCAATCTTTAAATTTTCATTGATTTCATCTTCTATTTTTTGACGGATAGCCTTAATTTTTGATACATTTAAAATCTTTTCTTTAATTAAATACTTTTCGAAATTCGCAATAGGGTCTTTTTTAGCCCATGCACTCCTTAATTCTTCAGGAACATATTTTGTGCCACTAGCCTCTTCATGACCACGCATTCTAAAAGTTTTAAATTCCAAAAGAATTGGCGCAGGCTTTTTTCGCATCCTTTTACAGAGTTTATCAACTGTGCTGAATACCTCAAGTATATTATTACCATCGACAATATGAGATTCAATTCCGTAGCCAATACCCTTATCTGCTAAATTTTCACACTTATATTGTTCCTTGGTGGGGGTTGATAATCCGTAGCCATTATTTTCAATACAAAACAACACAGGTAAATTCCAAACCGCTGCCACGTTCAAAGCTTCATGAAAATCGCCTTCACTGGTGCCACCTTCTCCAGTAAATACGGCAGTTACATGTCTATTTTTTTTCAAAACATTCGCCAAAGCAATACCATCAGCTACCCCTAACTGTGGACCTAAATGAGAAATCATTCCCACAATATTATATTGCTGTGTACCGAAATGAAAACTACGATCACGTCCTTTTGTAAAACCACTTGCCTTACCCTGCCATTGCGCGAAAAGGCGGTATAAAGGAATATTCCTGGTGGTAAAAACACCTAAATTTCTGTGCATA
Organism: uncultured Maribacter sp.; assembly: GCA_964554895.1. Taxonomy (GTDB): domain Bacteria; phylum Bacteroidota; class Bacteroidia; order Flavobacteriales; family Flavobacteriaceae; genus Maribacter_C. The sequence continues at coordinate 18,559 of CAZKQM010000055.1, forward strand.
GGAAGTATATACTCATCTTCGTGCAAGGCATGTGTTACACCAACTGAAATTGCTTCTTGCCCTATCCCACTAAACCATTTTGAAATTTTACCTTGACGCAATAAAATGAGCATTTTCTCTTCAATCATGCGTGGTTTCAGCATATGCTCATACAAGGCAAGCTTTGTTTTTTGGGCAACTTTAAAACTGCTATATTCCATTTAATTCGTTTGATGGTTAAAAATGTTATGTTAAATTTAGTAATTAAGATTGCAAAACGTAGTAAAAGATGTAATTAGCACAGTCATATTTGCGTAACTTTGATACTAAACCGATACCCTATTGTTATGAGTCTTGTACCTAGTGTTGATTTAACAGATTTTACTTCAGGCGACGCTTCAAAAAAAGAAAAGTTCGTAAAAGAAATTGGAAAAGCCTTTGAAGACATAGGATTTGTAGCACTAAGTGGCCACTTTCTTTCAAAAGAACTTGTTGCCGACTTATACAAAGAAATTAAGTCATTTTTTAATTTATCGCAAGACATTAAAAACGGCTATGAAATTCATGGTATTGGTGGTCAAAGAGGATATACTTCTTTTGGTAAAGAACATGCTAAAGGAAGAAAAGAAGGCGATCTTAAAGAATTTTGGCATTTTGGACAATACGTAGAAAATGATGCTAAGTTGGAAGCTGAATATCCTAAAAACGTATTGGTTAAAGAACTTCCTTCCTTCAATGAAACAGGAAAAGAAACCTATAAGATGCTTGAAAAAACAGCAATGTATGTGCTACGAGCTCTTGCCTTACATTTAAAAATAGAAGAAACCTATTTTGACCAATTTATAAAGAATGGGAATTCCATTTTAAGACCCATTCATTATCCGCCTATAACTGCTGAACCAAAAAACGCTGTTCGTGCTGCTGCTCATGGCGATATTAATTTAATAACCTTATTAATGGGTGCGCAGGGTCGAGGTTTACAAGTGCAAAATCAAAAAGGCGAATGGATTGATGCTATCGCTAAACCCGAAGAACTAATGATTAATGTGGGCGATATGCTATCACGTTTGACCAACAATAAATTAAAATCAACCATACATAAAGTAATCAATCCTCCACGAGAATTATGGGGTACCTCGCGCTATTCCATTCCGTTTTTCATGCATCCCGTAAGTGAAATGTCATTAAACTGTCTAGAGAATTGTATCGATGCTGATAACCCTAAGAGGTATGAAAACATTACTGCTGGCAAATTTTTAAATGAACGCCTTATAGAATTGGGATTAATTAAAAAGAACTAAATGAGTTTAGAAGATCAGCTTAAAAAACTATTTCCAGAACATCAACCCACCCATCAAAAGGTTAAAAAAGAAATACAATCAACGATCTGGCTTCAAGACGATCCTATTCTATGTAAATATGAAAAGAGAAAAGGTAAGCCTATCACTATTTTAGAGGGCTATAATGGTGCCGATAAGGACTTCAAACTCTTAGCGAAGGAGCTAAAAACAAAACTAAGTGTTGGCGGAACATTCAAAAATGGCGCCATTATTATTCAAGGAGATTACCGTGATAAAATAATGGAAATACTTGAAGAAAAGGGGTTTAAAGTAAAGCGGGTTGGAGGATAAACCTATTTCTTACTAAAGGTAACTTCTATAATTAAAAGATGAACGAATATTTTTTTGTTAATTTTT